>CAMOWO010000089.1 GCA_946628525.1 uncultured Bacillota bacterium
TTGAGGACAACATCAAGAACGCTTCGAAGGCTGGTCTTGAGGTGGGTGTATATTACTTCTCGGCCGCCGTGAATCCCGATGAAGCAAAGGATGAAGCGGAGTACTTCGTAGACAGGATCGAGCCGTACAGAGACAAGATCACCCTGCCTGTCGTCATGGACCTGGAGACGAACCAGCGCGGCAGGTTCACCGCATCCGTCATGAGATCCCTCGGCGTCGAGGGCTGCACCGAGATGGTGGAGGCCTTCCTCGATGTGGTAGAGGACGCGGGATACGATCCGATGCTCTACGCCAGCAGATCCGTCCTCGACAACTTTGTAGACAGCGACAAGCTGGAGAAGAAGTACAAAATATGGCTGGCTCAGTACCCGAGAAGCGGGCAGGCGCCATCCTATGACGGCGAATATTACATGTGGCAGTACAGTTCCAACGTCCGTCTCGAGGGCATCGATGCGAGGGTGGACGCCAACTATCTTTTCGAGGAGGACGCCAGCGCCAAGGCGGAAGTGGTGGACATCGGACTCTACACGGACGACGCCGACGCAGAGGACGTCGAAGAAAAAAGCGGCACCCAGGATCCTGAGGAAATGACCGTCAGCTTCCACATAAGCGACGGCGTCACATCGGAGGTCCCGATCTCCAGCGACAGCGAATCCTCAACGGTAACGGTAACGGATAAATCAGGGTACGTCCATACGTATAAGATGTATAAGTCCGGGAAGGACAACCAGACAGAGACGACCCTGGCCTCGCTGTTCAACGGATACTTCCGGTCCAGCCACGAGATCGATCCACAGTTCATAGAAGAAAACGTGCTGCCTGCCGTTTTCCACGAAAAGTATGCGAAGAACATCGGCAAAGGCAAGGTGCTCTCCATGAACGGCATCTGCAATCTGCTGAACACCCTCGGACTCAACGCATCCTTCAGGAGAACGATCGAAGACGATGTTTACGTGGACATCAAGACCCACCTGATCAAAGGGAAGCCGGTCATCCTTTGGACGAGGACGAACAACAAGAAATGGGGAACGAACAAGATGCAGATCATGCTCCTCATCGGCATGGATGAGAGCGGATATGCCATCATGGTGGACCCTGTGGACAGGAAGTGGTCCGATGACGACCAGAGGGTCAAACTCGTCAGCGTCACAGAACTGGTGGATTACATGAAAAATGCTCCGGACAACGACAACAACTTCACCGAAGGAGTCGACGGAGGGTACATACTCGTAGATAAATAAAGTTCATTTAGCGCGCCCATTTTCGGGCGCGTTTTCGCAAGTTATAACAAGATTTCAGAGACAGGAGGCTTATTATGTCACTCAAATTCGAAGAAAAGAAAGCGTACATGATGCCGGTATTTTTCGGACCGACATACTGCCAGCAGCAGCCATGGGAAGGCGGCAAAGGGATGACGGATCATTTTCAGCCGGGAGAGGTCAATGTCGTCGCAGTTACCTACGAGACGGACCCCGATATCCTGGAGCAGATGATCCCGGACTGCTATACCCTCAACGACCCGTATGTGAGCGTCAATGTCTGTGAGTTCACCCATCTGGGATGGCTCAACGGCAAAACATATAATCTGATCAACGTCAACGTCCCGGTCCACTTCAAAGGGGAGCGCGACGACCTTGACGGCGACCTCGTCCTGGCAATGTTTGAGAACCACTGCGACCCGATCGTCGGTGGCAGGGAGACCATGGGATACGGTAAACTCTACTGCGAGATCCCGCCTGTCCAGAAGGTGGATGGCAAATACATCGTGCTGGCTTCCGCATGGGATTTCAATTTCATGAAACTGGAGATCGACACGAACAAGCCACCGCAGGATCTGGCGGCCGCCACGAAGTGGGCCACAAAGAGTGCGGGTAAGATGCACTATAAGTACATCCCGAAGGTCCGTGAAAAGGATGAGGATCCGGCTCTGAACTTCACGGAGCCTGCCGTAGCATATCCGACGATCCTTCCGAACTGGGTAAGGCCGGATGATTATCCGTATGAGATCAGAAAACCGGAGATCACCTGGTGCGACGGAAGCATCGAATTCAGGATGCCGACATGGGAAGACTGGCCGACCAATGGTAATGTTGGAGCAGGCCTGGCATCACTGCCTGTGAAGAAGGTCCTGGCATGCAAACAGCTCATCTACGATGAGCCGTGCGAATACAACACGACGTATATCCTGAGATAAGGACCCGGAAGTCCGGGGCGGCCCCACCGGGCGCCGCCCTTTTGGGGCAGCCCGTGAGGGCCGCCCCTTTTGTATGGAATTGGGCAGCCTGCAAGGCTGCCCTCATTTGTTGGCGAAGGAAATATCGCAAATAGTGGAATACGACAGATTCTCTATGGATAAAGCGGCGATTATATGGCATAATAATGGAAAGAAAGCGGTTGATGAACAGGGGGCTCAACTATTAAAGAGAGGAGAAGAGGAGGAGAGATATGACAATCGATGAGATGAAACGGAAGAAACAGGAATACGGACTTACATGCGAGATGATCGCTCAGGCATCGAGAGTGCCCCTCGGGACAGTTCAGAAGATATTCAGCGGCAAGACGAAGACGCCCCGCTACGACACACTTCGGGCTTTGGAAGAGATGTTTCTGAATTTCGATCACAGACGTGATTACCTGGAGAGCGAGGCTCAAGTGAAAGAGAAACTGCGGATACACGAGGAGGTATTCCAGTACGAGACGAGAAACGGGACATACACCATTGACGAATATGAGCAATGGGGTGAGGATATCCAGTGCGAGCTCATCGATGGTGAGATCTTCATGATGACAGCGCCAACGAACACCCATCAGCGTATCGCACTTGAGTTGGCCAGCATATTGAACGCATACGTCAAGTCGAAGGGGCAGGGATGTATGGCCGGAATTGCACCGACGGATTTTCAACTCAGTGAAGATGATGACAAGACCATTGTGCAGCCGGACGTGTACATCGTTTGTGACAGGTCTAAGGACAGGAAGAAGAGGTTCGTGGGAGCACCGGATCTTGCCATAGAGATAATGTCCCCATCCACAAGCAATAAGGACAGCTTCATCAAGTACAAGAAATACAGGGAGACCGGCGTCAGAGAGTTCTGGTTGGTGAATTATGAGAGGGAGTGTGTTTTCGTCAATGATTTTGAGCATGATAAGCCGACGAGGATATACACCATCAGAGATCAGATACCGGTGAGCATCACCGAAGGCGAGCTGGTGGTGGACTTTGCAGCCATCGATGATTATATCAAGAGCTTCGAATAAATGTGATATACTATGGGCGAAGAAGATGACGAGAGGAAGTGACATAGATGGCATTGCCGGGATTCCCACAGATATTACTGGATCTGAAGGAAGAAAACGAACAGAGAGAAGATTCTGCTCTTGAGCAGATCGCCCACGTAGCGGAGCAGGTCCGCGGGCTTTGGAACTACGCAGGCGAAGAAGCCTTCGATAATTATGCTCCCAACCTGGAGCAGTTCAGAGAGGAAGCCCGAGAGACAGAGGATTTCTTTGAGGTGTGGAGCACGGACCTGGCGGCGGCAGATCCGTACGGAGCATTCCTGGCGGAGATGGAGCAGGTCATGCTTTCTGATGAGTACGGATACGATGAGACGCTCATGGCGGCCGAGTTCATGAGGGACACCGTATCGGATATGGTCTGGAAGAAGGCCAACATGGATATCTATGCAGTCGACTTCGATGAGATGCATGAGCAGCTGCAGCAGCTGCACGACAAACAGACGGACATAGCGGAGTGAGGAAATGAGCAGAGCATTTATAAACAAAGGGGAGCAGTGGGGATTTTGCAGTAAATCGATGGATCACTGCATGTACGCGGAGGCCGGCAAAGACTGTCGCCGGACGGAATGTGAATACTACGACGTGAAACCCGAGGCATCAGAGCACATAGAGGATAAGGTGGTCAGACGGAAGAAGTCCTCCGCAGCCGCGACGCAAAGTACGGCGAAACGATCTGCCGGGAAGCCATCGGCAGCAAAG
>CAMOWO010000090.1 GCA_946628525.1 uncultured Bacillota bacterium
GGCTCGTCAAAGCAAAGGATGTCCGGATTCATCGCCAGTGCGCGGGCGATCGCCACACGCTGCTGCTGTCCGCCGGAGAGCTGCCACGGATAGTTGTCTGCCTTCGCCGTGAGGCCCACCTTCTCCATGAGTTCTGTGGCCCTCTTCTCGATCTCCTCTGCGGGATATTTGTTCAGAAGTTTCGGCGCCAGCGTGATGTTTTCTTTCACTGTATACTGCGGGAAGAGATTGAACTGCTGGAACACCATGCCGAAATGGAGCCTGTTCTTTCTTATATCCTCTTCGCTGACGGGTTTCTCGCCGTCGAAGATCACTTCGTCATTGATCTTGATGGTGCCCTTCTCTGCGATCTCCAGGAAGTTGATGCAGCGAAGCAGCGTCGTTTTGCCGCCGCCGGATGATCCGATGATCGCCAGCACTTCGCCTTTTTCGAGGGAAAGATCTACGCCCTTGAGTACATCAACTTTACCGAAGGATTTATGTAGTCCGTTTACTTCTAATACTGCCATGTCATCCTCCTTACTTGAAATAACTCAGTTTCTTCTCGATCCTGGCGAACATGATGGTCAGAAGTCCGCTGAAGACGAGGTAGTATGCACCCGTCATGAACAGCGGCCAGATCAGTCCGTCGGACTTGATGAAGAGCTGACCTGCCCAGATGATCTCGTATACAGCAATGATCCTGGCAAGGGACGTATCCTTGACCAGGTTGATGAATTCGTTGCTCATCGGCGGGAGGATCCTCTTGACGACCTGAAGCAGGACGATCTTGAAGAAGACCTGTTTCTTCGTCAGACCAAGCACCGCACCGGCCTCGTACTGGCCCTGCGGAATGCTCTCGATGCCGCCTCTGTATACTTCTGAGAAGTAGCAAGCGTAGTTTATTATGAACGCAACGATGACCGCCACGAAGCGGCCGCTGCTGCCCATCCCCCAGACATTCGACCCCAGGATGAGCCCGGGGCCGTAGTAGATGATGATAAGCTGGAGCATGAGAGGCGTACCTCTCACGATCCAGACTATGGTCTTTACAACTGCCTTAAGGGGTAAAAATCTGCTCATGGAGCCAAATGAGATGATCAGCCCCAGTGGAAGAGATCCAAGCAAAGTCAGAAAGAAGATCTCAAGGGTCTTCACGGAACCTTTGCTGATCTCAAGCATTACCTCTTGAAACATAAGTGTCTATTCTCCTAGTGTTGTTATTTCTGTTCGATGATACTCTCCTGAGTGCCGTACTTCTCTGCAACGGTCTGGATCGTGCCGTCCTCGTATGCAGTCTTCAGGAACTCATTGAGTGATGCAGCCATATCTGATCCCTTACGGAATCCAACGCCGTACAGTTCTTCGTTGAGGCCGATGGTTGACTGGAGCTCAGGATATGAAGTTCCCTCGCCGACCATAGCGCCTGCCATCAGGGAGTCGATGACGCATGCATCTGCAGTGCCTGCTGCAACTTCCATAACAGCGTCAGCCTGTGTCTCAACACCTGTTACGTCGAAGCCGTTCTCTACAGCCTGTTCTTCACCGGCGGAACCAGCTTCTGCTACGAATGCCATATCCTTGCAGTCCTCTGCGCTCTTGATGGAATCAGCCTTGTCCTTGTTCACAACGATGACCTGTGCATTGTTGCAGTAAGGATTGGATGTCTCCATGGCTTCCTTGACACCGTCTGTCAGCGTCATGCCGTTCCATACACAGTCGATGTTCTTGTTCTCCAGTTCCATTTCCTTGGAATCCCAGTTGATCTCGATGAATTCAACTTCTGTTCCGATGGACTCTGCATATGCTCTGGCCAGATCTGCATCGAATCCGATCCACTCACCGTTGTCATCCTTATAATCCATCGGTGCGAAGTCCGTGATACCAACGACCAGAGTTCCCTTATCCTGAACGTAAGCCAGATCTGATGCATCAGGTGCAGGCTCCTCGCTCTGTGAACCGCATCCTGCAAGTGCGAAACATGAAACCATCATTACAGCAGCTGCTGCAATAGCTAACAATCTCTTTTTCATTTTATTCCTCCATTAGTGTGCTGTTTTAACGTGGTAAAGCGTTACCAATACAAAAAGCATACAATTAAAACAGGCCGATGTCAAATGAATTCCGACACCGGCCCAATATTCAGAAAATTGAGAACTGAAGTTACTTCATATTCAGCATATCGTGCTTCAGTTTCCACAGTTCGTATGAAAGGTCGACATAGTATGTCTGCGGGTTCTCAAGACGTTTCATCTCATCCCACATCGCATCCATTTGCTTCTTGCAGTAGGATTTGATCTCGTCCAGGGAAGGACTCTCGTATACGCACTTGCCGCCGTCGAAGATCTGCTTTCTCAGGTTGACGGCGTAGAAATTCGATACGGTCTTCTTCTTCCATGTAGCTGCAGGGTCGAAGATCTCGTACTCTCCGTCTTCAGGGATCTTCTCTCCATCCAGCGTGATCAGGTCTGCCAGCGCCTGATCCGTATCCTTATCGTAGAGACGGAACAGGGACTTGAATCCAGGGTTCGTGATCTTCTCCACGTTCTCGCTGACCTTGATCTTCGGGATCAGCGTGCCATCCTTCTCCAGCGCCGAAAGCTTATACACACCGCCGAAGACAGGTTCTGACTTGGCAGTGATGAGTCTTTCGCCGACGCCGAAGGAATCGATGCATGCACCCTCTGCCAGGATGTCACGGATGAGGTATTCATCCAGAGAGTTCGATACGACGATGGCGCAGTCCTGATGACCCGCTTCATCCAGCATCTTTCTTGCCTTCTTCGTGAGATAAGCGATATCTCCGCTGTCGATACGGATGCCCTTCTTGGCAGGTTTCAGCTCGTCAAAGACCTTGATGGCTGCCGGGATACCTGACTTGAGGACGTTATATGTGTCCACTAGAAGTGTGCAGTTCTCCGGATAGATCTTCGCGTATGCCTTGAACGCATCGTACTCGCTGTCGAACGTCTGCACCCAGCTGTGAGCCATCGTTCCGAGAGCCGGTGTACCCATATCCTGATCGGCGATGGTACATGCCGTTCCTGCGCATCCTCCGATGTAAGCAGCTCGCGCGCCGTAGATCGCAGCCGCATTGCCGTGAGCTCTTCTCGTACCGAACTCCATGACCGGTCTTCCTGCTGCAGAGCGGACGATCCTGCTTGACTTCGTCGCGATCAGACTCTGATGGTTCACGATCAGAAGGATCATAGTCTCGATGAACTGGGCCTGGATCACAGGACCTCTTACTGTGATAAGTGGCTCGCCCGGGAAGATCGGTGTTCCTTCAGGCACGGCCCATACGTCACACTTGAACTCGAAATTCTTCAGATACTCCAGGAAATCCTCGCTGAAGCACTTCTTGCCTCTCAGATACTCGATATCCTCCTCTGTGAACTGCAGATTCTTCAGATATTCGATGACCTGCTCAAGGCCTGCCATGATCGCATATCCGCCCTCATCCGGGATCCTTCTGAAGAACATGTCGAAATATGCGATGTCATCCGCCATGCCGTTCTCAAAGTATCCGTTAGCCATGGTGATCTCATAGAAGTCAGTCAACATAGTAAGGTTTCTTTTGTAAGACATTTTTCTTTACCTCCAGGTAATCAAACAATAATTACTGAAATTATATCACCAGCACTACTCCTGCGCAAAATAAATCTATTTAAGAATACGTTTAAGATACTCGCCCGTATACGACCCCTCGACTTCGGCCACCTCCTCAGGTGTCCCTTCCGCCACGATGGTGCCGCCCCGGAATCCGCCGTCCGGTCCCAGATCGATGATGTGGTCCGCCCTCTTGATGACGTCCAGATTATGCTCGATGACCACCACCGTGTTGCCGGCGTCCACCAGCTTGTCCAGCACCTTCAGCAGCTTATCCACATCCGCGAAATGAAGTCCCGTCGTCGGCTCATCCAGTATGTACAAAGTCTTGCCGGTGCTCCGCTTCGAGAGTTCGCTGGCCAGCTTGATGCGCTGTGCTTCTCCTCCGGA
>CAMOWO010000091.1 GCA_946628525.1 uncultured Bacillota bacterium
GTAGACCGCGCCGTCCTTCTCTGTGAAGACTCTGTTTCTGCTGTTGGCGCTTCTTCCCATGATGAAGTACGCCGCGCACGCTTTGCTTCCGTCAGCAGTCTTGCCGATAACGATTCCTCTTCCGCAGTAAGGGTTTCCCTTTTCGATCTGCTCAGCGATGGTGTTTACCTTATACACGTCCATTTCTTACTCCTTCCCGTCCCAGCAGTACGTGCAAAGCTTGCACTTGTCGAGACCTATAGCTTCCACGACTCCGTCAAGAGACTGGAATTCGATTGATGTGAGCTTGAGTTCTTCTCTGATCGCCTCACGAAGCTTGATGCCTCGTTCGCTCTTCGGATCGAGATATTCGTCGATATGTTCTGAGCCTGCTTCGCCTTCCAGATCGTAGATCTTTCTTCTGGCGATGAGCTCCATCTCGCTGTTGGATCTTGAGAAGTTCAGATATTTGCATCCGAACATGATCGGCGGACATGCAGATCTCATGTGGACTTCCTTCGCACCGTTTTCGAAGAGGAATTCTACTGTCTCGCGCATCTGCGTGCCCCTGACGATGGAGTCGTCTACGAAGAGGAGCTTCTTATCTTCGATCAGTTCCGGTACCGGGATCTGCTTCATCTTCGCCACTTTGTTTCTCTCGTTCTGTACCGTCGGCATGAAACTTCTCGACCATGTCGGCGTGTACTTGATGAACGGTCTGGCGAACGGAACGTCGCATGCGTTGGCATATCCGATGGCGTGAGGCGTGCCGGAATCAGGGACGCCGCCTACGTAGTCGATGTCCTGAGCCTTGCCCGTCTCCTTGTCGAACTGAGCCATGATCCTGCCGTTTCTGTATCTCATGATCTCTACGTTGACCCCTTCATAGGATGAGGTCGGGTATCCGTAGTAGGACCAGAGGAACGCGCAGATCCTCATCTCGTCCCCCGGCGGAACAAGCTGCTCCACCCCATCGAGAGACACCTCAACGATCTCTCCGGGACCCAGCTCCCTCTCCATTTCGTAGCCCAGTTTCTGCTGCGCGTATCCTTCAAAGGAGATGCTGTATCCGTCGTCGCGTTTGCCGATGAGCACCGGAAGTCTCCCCAGCCGGTCTCTCGCCGCGATGATGTGACCGTCGTCTTTGAGGACCATGATGGACGCCGTGCCCTCCACCTGCTCCTGGGCAAACTTTATGCCCTCTGCAAAGGTGTGCCGCTGGCTGATGAGTGCGGCGACGAGTTCGGTAGAGTTGATCCTGCCTCCCGTCATCGCCTCGAAGTGCCCGTTGTGATCCATGTATTTCTCTATGAGTTCTTCTGCGTTTCTGATGATGCCGATGATGCATACCGCGAAGGTCCCCAGGTTCGACCGTACCAGCAGCGGCTGCGGGTCGTAGTCACTGATGATCCCTATTGCGGAGCATCCCTTCATTTCTTTGTCTATGTTACTGAATTTCGTTCTGAAAGGTGAGTTCTCGATATTGTGGATCTCTCTCTGAAGTCCGATCTGACTATCATAGGCTGCGATACCGCCGCGCCTCGTTCCAAGGTGGGAGTGGTAGTCCGTACCGTAATACACCTCGCTTATCGCATCAGTCTTACTGATGGCGCCGAAAAATCCACCCATTTATTGCTCTCCTCTCTCTTTGTATTCCTGTACTGCTTTGGCAAGACCCTTCGCCAGGATCTCGTGCTCCACTTCCAGGACTCTTGCTGCCAGCTCTTCCGGAGTGTCTCCTTCCAGCACCGGCACTTTCTCCTGCAAAATGATCTTACCTGTATCCACGCCTTCATCCACGAAGTGCACCGTGGCGCCGCTCTCTTTCTCGCCGCCTTCGATGACGGCTCTGTGCACGTGCATGCCGTAGAACCCTTTGCCACAATACTTTGGAATGAGGGATGGATGGATGTTGATGATCCTGTCGCGATACACTTCGATCACCTCAGGAGCCAGGACTTTCATGTATCCTGCCAGCACGATGAACTGCGCCCCGCATTCCTTCAGCTGTGCGAGCACTTCTTCCTGCGTCTTCGCTACCGACGTCTCGATGCCCGCTTCCTGCGCTCTCGTGAGAGCGTACGCGGACTCTTTGCTTGCGATGACTCTGACGATCTTCGTGTCCGGGAGCTGCCCGGCTTTCTCTTTGTCTATCAGTGCCTGCAGGTTGGTCCCGCCACCTGAACAGAGCACAGCGACCTTGACTTTCTCGCTCATACGTTTTCCTTCCTACTGGTTGTCTGGATAGTTTATGATCACATCGCTGTCTGCGCGCTCTACGATATCGCCGATGACCCAGGCCTTCTCGCCTGCGCCTCTGAGCGCTTCTACTACTGCCTCTGCATCTTCTGCATCTACTACCATCATCATTCCTACGCCCATGTTATATGTTGAGAACATCTCTTCTCTGTCGATGTTTCCGCATTTTTTGATGTACGGGAAGATCGGCGGAACGTCCCATGTTCCTACGTTGATGGAAACGGCTGTCTCCTCCGGCAGGATCCTCGGGATATTCTCGTAAAATCCGCCGCCGGTGATGTGGACGATGCCCTTGACGTCGAAGTTCGGGAGCACCGCTTCGCAGGCTGCCGCATAGATCTTCGTCGGTCTCAGAAGGGCTTCACCCAAAGTTTCCCCGAGGTCTTCCACATAGTCGTGTACGTCCATCCCCATCTTATCGAAGAATACTTTGCGCACCAGGGAGTACCCGTTGCTGTGTATTCCTGTGGAAGCGATGCCCACGATCTTCTGACCGGCCTCGACTTTATTTCCTGTTATGATCTTGTTCTTGTCTACGATGCCGACGGAGAACCCGGCCATATCGTATTCGCCTTCGCTGTAGAAGTCCGGCATCTCGGCTGTTTCGCCGCCTACGAGTGCGCTCCTTCCCTGGATGCAGCCCTCAGCGATGCCCTTGACGATGTCGGCGATCTTCTCTGCCTTGACCTTTCCTGTTGCGATGTAGTCCAGGAAGAAAAGCGGTTTCGCTCCCTGGCAGAGCACATCGTTGACGCACATGGCCACGCAGTCGATACCGACGGTGTCGTGCTTATCCATCAGGAACGCGATCTTCAGTTTCGTTCCCACGCCGTCCGTTCCGGATACCAGAACAGGCTGCTCCATGTCCTTGACGTCCAGTGCCACCAGGCTGCCGAAGCTGCCCAGTCCTGTCAGGACGCTGTCGTTGAACGTCGCCTTGACGTGGTCCTTCATCAGTGATACCGCGCGCTGACCCTCTATCGTGTCGACTCCTGCGTCTTTGTAGGTAAGTTTTTCTTCTGACATGTTATTTCCCCTCATTAAACTCTTTGTCCAGTGCTACGATTTCTTCTTCCTGACGACGCTTGAAATCCTTGATGGCCTGGCGCAGTTCAGGATTTCCCGTTGCCAGGATCTGTACTGCCAGGATCGCTGCATTCTCTGCACCGTCGATTGCAACTGTTGCGACAGGAACGCCCTTTGGCATCTGCACGACGCTGAGAAGTGAATCAAGTCCGTCGAGGGTGCTTGATTTCATCGGGATGCCGATGACCGGAAGCGGTGTGGTCGCTGCCAGTACTCCTGCCAGGTGCGCTGCTTTACCTGCTGCTGCGATGATGGCCCCAAAACCGTTCATCTCTGCTTCTTCTGCGAACTTCTCTGCCTGCTTCGGTGTCCTGTGAGCCGAAATGATCCTCGTCTCATATTCCACGCCGAACTCCTGCAGTTTCTGTTCGCACTTCTGTACTACCGGATAATCGGACTTGCTGCCCATAACGATCGCTACTTTCAGGTTTGCCATTCTCTCGTTCCTTTCT
>CAMOWO010000092.1 GCA_946628525.1 uncultured Bacillota bacterium
TATCCATGTCAGACAGCGTTGAAATGATAGGAGAAAAAGCTTTCAATGAATGCAGTAAACTCAAGATCCTGGGGCTTTCACAGAACCTGACAGGCATCGGTGAGCAGGCATTCTATGGCTGTATGGCGCTTACCGAGGTCACGATCCCAGAGGGCGTGACAGACATAAGTGCAGGTGTTTTCTCTGGTTGTTACTATATAGAAACGATCAGACTGCCGGGAGGGATCAAGACTATTGGAAAAAGTGCTTTCATCGACTGTTACCGTCTAAAGGAACTTGACCTTGCCGAAGGACTCACAACGATAGATGTGTATGCTTTCGACAATTGCATGAGCCTGAAAACTCTCACGATCCCGAAGACCGTAACTTTTATCGGATCCCGAAGTTTCAACCAGTGTAACTCACTTGAGGAAGTGTGGTTCCACTGTAAGGCGACTGCAGTGAAAGCACAGCTTCCGACTGAGTTCGAAGGCGATGCGTATTACAGGGAAGATGATATCACGTGGAATGATGATTTCAAGAAATGGGTGGCTGCAAATGCGAAATGGCATGAGTTTGAAGCAGAACATGAGATCAAAGCCTCCGGCACATGTGGAGAAGAAGGTGAAGCATCTCCGACATGGACTTTGGATGATCACGGGATCCTGACGATAGAAGGTGAAGGAACCATCACGGGAGGTTTCCTGACCGAAGAGCAGAGATCGGAAGTCACTCAGATAAGAATCGCAGAGGGGCCGACTCGCATCGGAGATAATGCCTTCAGCAACTACACCAGCCTGCAGAAGGTATCCATGTCAGACAGCGTTGAAATGATAGGAGAAAAAGCTTTCAATGAATGCAGCAAACTCAAGACCCTGGGACTTTCACAGAACCTGACAGGCATCGGCGAGCAGGCATTCTATGGCTGTATAGGGCTTACCGAGGTCACGATCCCAGAGGGCGTGACAGACATAAGTGCAGGTGCTTTCTCTGGTTGTTACTATATAGAAACGATCAGACTGCCGGGAGGGATCAAGACTATTGGAAAAAGTGCTTTCATCGACTGTTACCGTCTAAAGGAACTTGACCTTGCCGAAGGACTTACAAAGATAGATGCGTATGCCTTCTGGAATTGTTACGCGCTCAAATCCATAATCATACCAAAAAGTGTAACACACATGGGCACTTCTGTGTTCAATGGTTGGAGAACAGATCAGGCCATCGTCCTCAAGTGCCCGCCTGAGCTAGGTAACAATGCAGTTTTTTCGAATTTCGAAGGCACGATATATTACTACCAGGACAGAGGCTGGACGGAGAAGGTGAGAAACGTCACAGCACCGAAGGCTACCTGGATAGAAGGCAGTACGGTGACAAAAGAAGCGGCGGAGCTCACCACCGTTACAGAGGACGGAACGAAGACAGAGACGGTAGTTCCGGAAGAAGAATTGACGGAAATCGTGGAACTCATCGGCATGATCAAGCCGGATCGAGTGGTGATAAACGCGAAGATCCCTGAAAACACCGGTATCCTGAGCGCCACAGTCAAAGTCGACAAGAGTGCAGCCAGAGCCATCGCGGATGCAGGAGGCGCCTTTAAGGTAGAGACCTCCGTTGGATCTGTAGAACTCGATGAAGCGACACTCGCGGAAGCTTTGGAAGAAGATACGGAGTGGATCGAACTGACGATCAACAACGAGAGCGCACAGGCCGAGAAGACGTCAAACCTTTACAGCGTCGGATGCACCCTTACGGGTGGAGAAGAGACGAGAGATGTGGAGGATCTCGGCGGTGAGGCAGAGGTCGTGGTACCTGTGCCGGAGGGCACCCTCGCCCAGGATGAGATCCATTCATTCTACCTGGGAAGCGAGAGCGACATGAAGCTGACATCGAAGCGCATGGGGAGCAGCATGCACCTCATGACCACGACGTTCCGGTATAAGATGGGCAATTCCTATGATACGCTCGCCAATTACAAGGTGCGGGTGAAGACGCCGACCAGAATTTACACGGGGAAGGCGCAGAAGCCGGCATATCAGGTGCTGCTCCACGGCAGTGCGGTGAAGACCTCCAAGTATAAGCTGAAGGGGTACACCGGCAACAAAGCAGTGGGCGCCGGCAAAGTAAACGTCAAGATCTACGCCGGAGACAAGACGGGCACGAAGTCCGCAGGCTTCAAGATCTATCCGAAGAAGGCTGCGATCGCAAAGGTGACGCCGGGCAAAAAACAGATCACGGTGCGGATGAAGACGAAACCGTCGAGCACCGGCGGCACGAGGTATGTCGTCAAGTACCGGCTCAAAGGAGCGAAATCGTGGAAGACGGTCAAAACGACCAAGCGCTCGCTGACGATCAAGAAACTGAAAAAAGGCAAGCGGTATCAAGTGAAGGTGCAGGCTGTCAAGAGCAGCTATAAGGGGGCCTTCAGCAAAACATCGACATCCGGGAAAGTCAGATAGAAGCCCTAGTGGGGTCATGGGCATCAGAGGTTACATCAATGGATAAGAGGCTTTTGGCCGAGACATACGAGAAATACAATCGGGAGATAATGCTTTATGTGTACTCCCTTTGTCACAGCACGGAAGCGGCCGAGGACATCACCCAGGAGGTTTTCACGAAGGCGATCTTGTCTTTGCGGGACGATCATGAGAACATCAGGGCATGGCTGTACATGGTCGCGCGGAACATGGCTTACAACTACAACCGGAAGCGGGCAAACACAGCCCAGGTGCTGGATAAACTGAAACACGGGGTCCACACAGAACCCGACATCAGCACAGTGCTGGTCATGAAAGAGCGGTACCGAGAACTTTATGAAGCCATTATGAAGCTGAACGACAAGTACCGAGAAATACTCATCATGCAGTACTTCAGCGGACTTCAACTAAAGGATGCGGCGGAGATCCTGGGGATCACCCCGGGGAATGCCCGTATCCTAGCACACAGAGCCAGAAACAAACTCAGATCATTGATGGAGGAATCCGATGATGACATATAAAGAAAAATTACAACTGTATAGAGAGGGGAAGCTGGACCAGAGTCAGGCCAGAGAACTTGAGAAAGACATCGAAAAGTTCAATGCCATCAGCGACTACATCGTAGAGAGCGACCCGCTTCTTGACGAAGAATTCGGCCTGGCAGGAGACGGATCCCCTTTCGCAGACGGTCCGGAATCTGCAAAAGATGACGGCGAGGATCTCACAAAGAAGATCAACAGTTCCATTCGGAGGGCTTTCATCAAGACGGGGGCCATCGCGGCTGCGGCGGCGATCATCATCACGCTGCTGGTGATGTACATCATCCCGGGGATCCTTTACTACAACGCATCGAAAAGCGTGGGCAGCGACGAGAACGGGGATGCCATCCCGGTGATGGAACAGGACCTCAAAGCATACGGCGAGATCACCATGCCGGAACTGGGGCCGAACCTTCACGTTGATGTGGATAAGCACGGACAGGGAGACTACACTTTCTACACCGATGCATCCTATAGCGCCTGCGGCACGGATATCAACAAGAATTTCAACGGAGCCGTGAGTAGGAGCATCTGCACGGTCTACGATCCGAAGGTGATCGCGGATTTTGCGGTTTTTTCGCCGGAGATCTGGCAGGCCGGTACGCCGGTCGGCAGCATGAAGGACGGTGCCACGTACTTTGCGTACGCGCTGCTCAAAGATCCCATGAGCTATGACGAATTCTTCGGTGACTACGGGCAGAACGACGAATACGGAACGAACGCCAGCTGGCTCTGGGCGGCGACCAGCGTCTCTGAAGACGATACCGAGGGGGCGCACAA
>CAMOWO010000093.1 GCA_946628525.1 uncultured Bacillota bacterium
ATTATAAGGCAATTTATTATATAGATTTTAAAACCGGAGAATATCTGGAGTTTGAAGCGGAGCCTCCGGAGGATTTCATGAAAGTGCTGACGAAACTGAGGGAGAGAAAGAAGTAATGGCAAAGAGAACGTTCGGGCCGGGGACCATGCTCAATCCCGTTCCGGTGGTCATGGTATCATGCGGAGAGATGGAGAAGCCCAATATCATAACTGTAGCGTGGACAGGGACGGTGAATTCCGAGCCGCCCATGGTCTACATATCCGTGAGAAAGTCGCGGTATTCCCACGATATCATCAAGGAGTCGGGGCAGTTCGTGATCAATCTCACAAACGAGAATCTGGCGAAAGCAACGGATTTCTGCGGCGTCCGTTCCGGAAGAGATCTTGATAAATTCAAAGAGACGGGACTCACACCAGTCCCGAGCAAAGTCGTATCGTGTCCATCCATTCTCGAGGCACCGGCAAGCCTTGAGTGCGAGGTCGCCGAGGTGCACGAGTATCCTTCCCACGATATGTTCGTGGCGAAGGTGGTGAGCGTGACCGTAGACGAGCAGCTCATGGATGAGAATGATAAACTGCGGCTGGATCTGGCAGACCTGCTGGTGTATAACCACGGCAGCTACCAGAAAGTGAACAGGCGCGAAATAGGGGGATTCGGATTTTCTGTAATGAAAAAGAAAACACGCAGGAAGCGTGCTGCACAGAAAAGAAACCAGAGGAGGCGATAAGTGATGTTTGATAACTTTATTCTCAGGAAAACAGACAAAGGGAATATCGCAGGCTACTTATGGCATGTGGAGGACCCGGCTGCCGTCGTATGCATCATCCACGGGATCGCAGAATACGCCGGCAGGTACGAAAGGATCGCCAGGGCATTCAACGCCAGAAACATTGCGGTAGTATCCATGGACCACAGGGGCCATGGGCTGTCCATGAACAAGCGCGGTCACTGTGCTCCGCGAAAAGATGTCCTCTCTGACGTGACGGAGATGGTGAAATACGCTCAGGAGAAGTATCCGGGAAAGCCGATCATCATCTACGGCCACAGCATGGGCGGAAACATCGGTCTCGATTATAAATATAGAGGCGAGCTCAACGATGCAGCGGCAGGATACATCATCACAGGACCATGGCTGAAACTGGTGAGGTCCACCCCGAAGCCACTTGTGGCACTCGTCAAAGCCGGCGCGAAGATCGCACCGACTCTGACCATCAGCGCAGGCGTAGATCAGTCCAAACTGGGACATCCGGAATCCGTGGCCGCCTTCACCAATCCTGAGATGCTCCACAACAAGATCTCCATCGCCACAGCCCTCGACGGCATGCTCATTGGGGAAGCCATCGAGAAGGGCACCATGGAGACAAACGGCAAGGGAGAAGATATCCCGATGCTCCTGATGCACGGAAGCGACGACTTCATCTGCGACGTGAAAGGCACGAGAGCCTTTGCGGCAAGACTCAAAGAGGAAGGACGCCCTTGCGAGTACGTGGAGTGGCACGGATTCTTCCATGAGGTCCACAACGGCGGACCGAAGAGCCTGGGAGACGAGGTCATCGAGAAGGCCGTTTCATGGGTCGAAAATCTGATCAAGTAAACGAAAAGCCCGCAGTTTCATCACGGAAGCTGCGGGTCTACATATAATGTTCTGTTGTGGGTGAAGATCACCATGCCGGGCTTGGCACCGCCCGGCTTTTTTACGTATTTGACACGGGTGTAGTCCACCGGGACGTTCTTTGAATTCTTGCCTTTGCTGTGGTAGGCGGCGATGGCTGCGGCCTGGAAAAGATCTTCTTCTGTGGGCTCTGCGCCCTCCGTCATGAGGATCACGTGGGAGCCCGGGATATCCTTCGTGTGGAGCCAGATGTCCGTGGAGGAGGCGTGCTTCAACGTGAGCCAGTCGTTCTCCTTGTTGTTGCGGCCGGCCAGCACTGTTTTGCCGGAACTGGTCGCATAGGACAGTGGCTTCGGTTTCGGATTCTTCGGGAGCCTGCGGCTGCTTTTGCGGAACCGGATGAATCCCGACTCCGTCAGCTCCTGCCGTATGGATTCCACTTCCTCGATGGAGCCGGCGCTCTGGGTGAACTGAGCCACCGATTCCAGGTACTCGATCTCCCGCGACGTCTCTTCCAACTGTATCTTTTTCTCTTTGATGGCCGTCTTGTACTTGCCGTATTTCTTATAGTAATTCTGGGCGTTGCGGGACGGGGAGAACTTCGGATCCAGCGGGATGTCCATCTGAGATCCATCGTAGTAGTGCGTCACAGTCACCTTAGTATCTCCCGGCTTGCACATATGTATGTTCGCCGTCAGGAGCTCCCCGTAAAGCCTGTACTTCTCGGAATTCTCCGCCTTATAAAGGTCTTCGTTCAGGCGCTGTGTCTTCAGCCTCAGTTTGTCCAGCTGGCCGGTGATGACCCGGAGCAGATCTCCGGAGCGCTGCTTCACGGTGTTGGAGGAGGCCCTCCTTGAGAAGAAGTACTCTGCGGCCTGGCTGAAAGTATCGAAGGCAAGGCGCCGGTAGGAATCGTCGTATACCGACAGCGGCGTGATGTGAAAATCGCAGGGCTTGTCCTCGGCGTCGAGGTAGACCGATGGCGCCATGGTGCCGGCGTCCACAGAATCGATGATGCCGCGCAAAGCTTTGTACGGCTCATCTGCAGCGGCGGTGGTCTCCGAGAGAGCGGGGGAGATGCCCTGGATGCTGTTCATGATGGCACGGGCGCCCTGAAGTTCGCCTGCCAGGATGTTTTGCATATCCTCCTCGGTGATCTGGGTAAACGGCGTCTTCTCCTGGGCCGGCGGGTAGGTGTAGGCCTTACCCGGAAGGATCTGCCTCGCCCTGTTCACATCGATGGAGATGTGCTTGATGCTGTCCAGGATCCTTCCCGTGCCCATGTCCAGAAGGACGATGTTGCTGTGTTTTCCCATGATCTCCACGATGAGCTTCTTGTTCACGTGAAACCCAAGTTCGTCCACCGTCTCGATCAGAAATTCGATGATCCTGTCGTTCTCATGCTGCACCACGTCCGTGATCCTGCCGGCGCTGATGTGCTTTCTCAGCACCATGCAAAAGGTGGGCGGATCCAGCGGGTTCTCCGGATTGCTCTCGGTCAGATAGGCCCCGCAGTGGTTGCCGTATACGCTCATGAAGAGCTTCCTGCGGCCCTCTTTCGTATGTATGTGAAGAAGCAGCTGCTCAGGCTGCGGCTGATATACTTTCTCGATCTTGCCCATCACTAGGGCGTTTCGCAGCTCGCTGACAGCTGCGTATGTTACCATGCCATCAAAGGACATATGGACCTCCCGGGGTTGATTTTTTATGCCAAAATTCTATAATAAAGATATTATCATAAAACCACAGGTGAATGGAGACAAAAGATGATAAAAAGCATGACAGGATTCGGAAGAGGTGAGTATTCCGATGGTAAGAGAAACGTTACAGCAGAAGTGAGGACGGTGAACCACAGGTACGCCGATATCTACGTGAAGATGCCGAAGCGGTATTCCTTCGCAGAGGAGAAGATCAAGTCCATCCTCAAGGAGAAAGTCAAGAGGGGCAAGGCGGAGATCAACATCATCGTGGAGAACCTCACAGAAGACGATACGAGCATCAAGCTCAATGCACAGGTGGCCGGTCAGTACATGGAGAACCTGAAGGCGCTCCAGCAGGAATACGGTCTGGCAGGAGATATCGACATCAAGCTTCTGG
>CAMOWO010000094.1 GCA_946628525.1 uncultured Bacillota bacterium
GAACCGGAGCCTATTCCTCTCTTCCCCGTTTATGAGGATGAGGATCTTCTCCTTCTGAACAAACAGCCGGGACTCGTAGTCCATCCGACGAAAGGAAATCCTTCCGGTACGGTGGCCAACGCGCTGATGTACCGCATGGAACAGACGGGAGAACACTTCAAGATCCGCTTCGTGAACCGCCTGGACAGAGACACTTCCGGCATCCTGGTGGTGGCCAAGAATGCCTTCTCCCAGAACGAGATCACCAAGCAGATGAAGCAGGATATCACCACGAAGGAATACATCGCCATCGTCTGCGGGATCCTCGAGGAGGATCACGGCACCGTCGATGCGCCCATCGGAAGACCGGATCCCGAAGATGTCAGACGCGGCGTCATGGAAGGCGGACATCCATCCACGACCCATTACGATGTGCTGGCGAGATTCCCGGAATCGGGATACACCCTCATCCATCTGAGGCTGGAGACGGGACGGACCCACCAGATCAGAGTCCACATGGCTCATATCGGTCATCCGGTGCTCAGCGACCACCTCTATGGGCAGGAACGTCCTGATATCATCGGCAGGCAGGCACTGCACGCCGCATCCTTTGGTTTCATCCACCCTTCCACAGGAGAAGAACTCAAAATAGAAGCACCACTCCCTGAAGATATGAAAAACGCACTGACGAACTTTCGCTAGTGCGTTGTTTCTTTTGTCTTATGATTGTCAGTCATCATCCAGTATGACGGAAAGAGGGTTTCTCTTCATCTCCGTTTCGAGAATGTCCTGGATCCTTGCGATCTCCCGGTGCACCCTGCAGGATCCTGCCATGTTTCTCGTGCAGTCTTCTTTCATGCAGTGCAGGATCGACACTTCTCCTTCGCTCATGGATACGATGTCGTAGAGGGTCATTTCATCCGCAGGGACGGTCATGTAGTAGCCGCCCTTGTTCCCTCTCTCTGCGCTCACAAGACCTTTATGTTCCATTTCACGCAAGATCTTATAGGCGAAGGCCTTCGGGATATCTTCCTCTCTGCAGATCTCTCTGACATTGTGCACATGCCCGTCGCGAAGTGCGCGAACGATCCGTATGGCATAATCGCTCTTTCTCGTGATCAGCATATCTACTCTCCTTTACCTCCCGTCCATTGTACCATACTGTACAGGATTTATCCAGTTAAGAAGAATCTGGGCGTGGATCACTTCTTGTAGAGTTTCCAGTACTCCTTGCCGTCCACCGGTTTCTTGCCCGTCTTATACTCGATCAGCTCGCTGACGGTGACGAACTGGTATCCCTTCTTCTCAAGGTACGGAACGATCATCTCCGTGGCATCCGCTGTTTCATCGTAGATGCAGTGCATCAGGATGATCTTCCCGTCCAGGTTCTTCACCTTCTTCACGGACTTGTAGATCTTCTTCGCATTCCTGCTCTTCCAGTCCAGCGTATCCACATCCCAGAGGATCACCGGTTTATTGGACATCTTGTTGATCTTCTTGTTCGTGATGCCATAGCTCGGCCTGAAACATGTCGGGGCCTGGCCCGTTACTTTTTTGATCTTGATGTGCGTATGATAAAGCTGTTTCACGAGCTGTTTCTTGCTGCACCTTGTGAGGACCGGATGATTCCATGTGTGTCCGCCGATCTCGCAGCCGTTTGCCAGAGATCTCTTCAGCTGACGCTCCTTGCCCTTGATCATGTATCCGGAATAAAAGAAGGTCGCCACGGCGTCGTGAGCCTCCAGGACATCGTGGATCTTGTCTTCACTATCAAGGCCCGGGCCGTCGTCGTAGGTAAGCGCCACCATCGGTTTATTCGGGTCGATGTAGCGCGCCAGCACTTCTTCTCTCAGCCAGTTTTCGTAATCCTTTGGAAGGACGCTGACAGGTGTGATCACTTTTTCACCTGTCTGTTCATCCTCGTCCAGGAAGAAGTACGTCAGATCTTTATCGCTGAGCACATAGGAGGAGAACTCGTCTCTTTCCCCTTCGAAGAAGGCCTTCACTGAGGATATGTACTCGTCCTTGAACACCTGTTGCCACTTCAGCTGCCTGCCGTTCTCTTTGTTGAAGATCCAGGTCTTGAAGCCTTTGTCAGCCACTTTCATATCCCGGCCGTCCTTCTGTTCCACCGTGTACGTGACGAGAAGACTGACGGTGCCCATATCGTTCTCAGAAACAGCAGAATTTACGATCACGGCGTTGAAGCCCTTCTCATCCTTTGGGGCATTCTCCTTTCTCAAAGCGCCGACAAAGGCGTTTCTCGCCTTGTTCACGTAATCGTACGCGCACTTATCGCCCGTGCTCGCAAAACCGGTCCTGTCCTTCACTTCGTAGAACGTATAATTATCCTCCGTCAGAGGTCCGTATACTCTGGTAGCCTCCAGCTCATGCTCTGCGTAGTCCCGGAAGCCCTCCTCCGTTGTCACGTCTTCCGAGAACACGTGATATAAATATCCTGCACAAGAAGCAACTGCAATAATTCCTATAATTATCGCAGTCGTGATCCTGATCCTTTTTTCTTGTTTTCTCTGTTTATATGATTTGCGCTTCTTATATCCAGCCAACGAAATCGCTCTCCTTATGATGTAAAAATTTTCTGCAGTATCGATTATATCACTTCAGGCCTTCAAATGCATCATGATTTCCTCATTTACATTTATTGGGCAAAGTGTTACACTCTTATTGGAATTTTACTAAAGGAAGGTGGAATATCATGAAAAGTTTTCTGAATGAGTTCAAAGAGTTTGCCATGAAGGGCAACGTAATGGACATGGCCGTAGGTATCATCATCGGCGGCGCATTCACAGCAATCGTTACATCACTTACAGATGACTTGCTTTCACCACTGATCGGTCTGTTCTTCAAGGCTGACTTCAGCAAGGTCGTCGTTACAGCAGCAGGAGTAGACTTCAAGATCGGCGCATTCATCATGGCCATCATCAACTTCCTGATCGTAGCCTTCGTGCTCTTCTGCATCATCAAGGCAATGAACAAGGCTCTGACTGCCGGCAAGAAGCCGGAAGAAGAAGCGGCACCGGAAACAAAGGTATGCCCATACTGCAAGTCCGAGGTTCCTGTAGACGCTACAAGATGCCCTCACTGCACTTCAGAACTGGAAGCATAGTTATTACAGAACGATAAAAGACTGCCGATCTTGGCAGTCTTTTTGATTTAACGTCTCTTACTGCAAAGTCTGCAGGACATCACGTTCCCACTGCAGTCCTGGCAAGTCGCTGCTATAGGCGTATACCGATCCGTCACGCGAAAGAGCAGCCCCGAATAGGACTTCACCGGGTCCATCACCCCGCTCTCCCCCAAAGTAACGCCGGCGGCTCCGAAGTCCGTGAGCGTCGTCATCTGAAAGATCCTCTCCAGATCCATACCGTAAAGGCCCGGCCCGAAGTTATCCGAGACGTTTCCCAGTTCGCAGATCATCTCGTCCTTCACCGCCTCCGTAAGGGATGTCCCCCAGATATCCGCCAGGACTTGATCCGTCATATCCAGCTGCGGGAAAGTGAAATCCCCTGCCGTCAGCACGTAGGCGTAGACACCCGTCACCGCGCCGGGATCGATGAGTTCGAAGGCCGGACAGTCAAATGTCTCGCCACCCACAGAAAGCTGTCTCCCATAGAGGATAAAATCATCATAAAAACGGACTTCCGCGGCGGGGGGGAACCGGCTCTCGCACCTGGCGACCACTTCA
>CAMOWO010000095.1 GCA_946628525.1 uncultured Bacillota bacterium
ATTTCGATGATGCGCTCGTCGATCACCGGCTCTACAGCGCCTCCCGTGACGATCCGTGCCGTTTCCAGCGCTCTTCCCAGCGGGCTGGAGTACACGGCGTCGAAGGTGATCCCTTCTCTCTCAAAGTAGTCCCGCAGCACCTTTGCCTGCCGTCTTCCCTCGTCATTGAGGGGCAGATCGCTTCGCCCCTGAAGCGCCTTTTTCTTGTTCGTCTCGGTCTGTCCGTGTCTTATTATGTAATACATGTCTGATTCCTTTCTTGTGCATATATTTTAAACTGTATGATTCGGCGGGTCAATCGCATACAGACTGACCCATTGACAAAACGGCGGATCATCAGTAGAGTTAATGTATCAGGAACGTCACGATTTGTGGGAAAGGAGACCCCATGTTTTTCAGGAAAGATAAGAGGATCAAGGCCTGCTGGAACCCGAAGTGCAAAAGATGCAAGACTCACTATAAATACAAGGCGGCAGACAAGTACTGCAGCCGGTGCAGCAAGGAGCTCGTCTACGTATGCGCCAAGTGCGGCAGCATTATGGAAGATAAGGGCCGCAAGCACACTGTGTGCGACAGGTGCATAGAGCGAAAGAAAGCAAACGCGGAGAACCGCAAGAAGGCTGCGGCAGATGTGGTCAGCGCCATCGGCGCCGTCGGCGATCTGATCGTCGATAAAGTGAATAAGAAACAGTAATGAAAAGGGTGTCATATCAGGATTCGATATGGCACCCTTTTTAGGCTACAGCGCAAGGTTTGTGTCTGGACTTTCGCCGGGCACATTCTTTTTTATGACATGTTTGCTCAAAAAAACAGCGTGTTTTGTGCTCTTCCACGATGTTTCTTCAAATTTATTGTGTCTGCGCCACAAAAACGCGAAATTTATTGTTGACATGGAATCTGTAACCTATATAATGGTAAATACAGGCGCAGTTTTTGTCTGCGAAGCCAATAAATCAGACACAAAAAGGAGACTAAGAATGAAAGTAACTGGATCACAACTGGTTGCTGAAGTCCTCTTGGAACATGGCGTGGACACAGTGTTCGGCTATCCCGGTGGAGCAGCCCTCAACATGTACGATACGCTTTATATGTACAGGGACAAGATCCGCCACGTCATGAGCGCTCACGAGCAGGGCGCGTCACATGCGGCGGACGGATATTCAAGAGCGACCGGCAAGACAGGCGTTGTCTTTGCAACGAGCGGACCCGGAGCTACGAATCTCGTAACGGGAATCGCGACAGCTTATATGGACAGCATCCCTATGGTGGCGATCACATGTAACGTGCCTGACAGCCTCATCGGCAGGGACGCGTTCCAGGAGGTCTGCATCACCGGTATTGCGATGCCGATCACGAAGCATACGTTCTTCGTCAACAGGATAGAGAACCTGCAGGAAGTTTTGAGAAACGCTTTCAGGATCGCCAACAGCGGCCGTAAGGGTCCTGTGCTCATCGACATCACCAAGGATGTCACTGCGGCAGAGATCGAGTATAAGCCGGAAGGCGTCATGCCTCTCAATCCTACGCCTGCCTTCACCGATGAAGATGTGAAGAAGGTCGCATCCATGATCAATGCGGCCGAGCGCCCGATCCTCTATTTCGGCGGCGGCGTAACGTCTTCGGATGCGGGCGCTGAAGTACGAGCTCTCGTGGAGAAGGTGGACATGCCTGCGACCCATACGCTCATGGCAGCAGGTATCCTGGGATACGATGACCCGAGATGCCTCGGGATGCTGGGAATGCACGGAAGCATCGCGGCCAATAGAGCCATCGACAGAGCGGACCTGATCATCGCTTTGGGCGCCAGATTCTCAGACAGAGTCGCCCTCAATCCTTCGAAATTCGGCAAGAAGGCCCTCAAGATCCAGATCGATATCGACACCAGCGAGCTCAACAAGAACGTTGAACTGGACCTGGGAATCACGGCAGACGTGAAGGAGTTCTTAAGAGCCCTGATCCCTGCCATCAAGAAGAAATCCCACAAAGAATGGGTGGCACAGTCAACGGAGTGGCGCAAGAAGACAGGCGACGTCAAATCGCAGGACGCCCAGCTGCATCCAAGCGAGATCATCGAAGCCATCTGCACGAATACAGATAAGGATACCATCTACGTCACAGACGTAGGTCAGCACCAGATGTGGGCCGCACAGTATCTGCACCACCAGAAGACGAGCCACTTCCTCACAAGCGGAGGTCTGGGAACCATGGGATACGGATACGGCGCAGCCATCGGCGCTCAGGTAGGATGTCCTGACAAGCGAGTCATCCACATCACAGGAGACGGCTCCTTCCACATGAACCTCAACGAATGCTGCACCGCAGTGTCCGAGAAACTGCCGATCATAACCGTGATCATGAACAACCAGGTCCTGGGCATGGTATATCAGTGGCAGACCGTGTTCTACGGAAGCAGATTCTCCTCCACAGATCCGGGGCGCGCCACGAACTTCACGAAGCTGGCGGAAGCCTTTGGGGCGAAGGGATACTCCGCTTCCACTCCGAAGGAATTCGAAGAGGCCTTCAAGAAGGCACTCCAGTGTGACGGTCCTGTATGGATCGACTGCTCCATCGCCAAGAACGAACGAGTTCTTCCGATGATCCCTTCCGGCGGCACTATAGAAGACATGATAATAGGATAGGAGGCAGGATATGAGTCAAATGATCGATAAATACGTAATCAGTATTCTGGTAGATAACCAGGCGAATGTACTCACAAGGATCGCCAGCCTCTTCGGACGTCGCGGCTTCAACATCGACTCACTGACGGTGTCCACGACGAACAACCCGAGCTTTTCGAGAATCACCGTCGTGTTCACGGGAACGGAGCAGGGTCTCCACCAGATCGTGTCACAGACATACAAGTCCGAAGTCGTAAAGAGCGTCTTCGTGCTGGATAAGAAGAAGAGTATCTACAGAGAGCTGCTGCTGCTCAAAGTGCGCGCGGACAAGCAGGAACGTTCGGCCATCAAAGAGATCGTGGAGATCTTCAGAGGAAAGATCGTCGACCTTTCCAAAGAGTCTCTCGTCGTGGAGATGACGGGCGCCTCTGAGAAGATCGACGGGTTCATGGATATGATGAACTGCTACGAGATCCTCGAGGTCTGCAGAACGGGTATCACCGGTATCAGCAAAAGTTCCACGGCATGGGACGAAGGCCTCGACGAAAGAGAGTTGAAGCCTCTCGTTACACCGGTAGAACCTACACTTAACGTATATTAATGAATTTTCATAGAAGGAGAAAGAAAAATGATTAAGAAGTACTACGATCAGGATTGTAATCTTGGAATGCTGGATGGCAAAACCATCGCTATCATCGGTTTCGGTTCACAGGGTCACGCTCACGCAATGAACCTGAACGAAAGCGGCGCAAACGTTGTTGTAGGTCTCAGACCGGGTTCCGCTCACACTGCTAAGGCTGAGGCTGCCGGCCTCAAAGTCCTGGGCATCGAAGAAGCTGCAGAGGCAGGCGACATCGTCATGATCCTCACACCGGACGAACTGCAGGCATCCATTTACAAGACTCAGATCGCTCCTCACATGAAGGAAGGCGACGTCCTCATGTTCGCTCACGGATTCAACATCCACTTC
>CAMOWO010000096.1 GCA_946628525.1 uncultured Bacillota bacterium
TAGATGCCTTTTTTGTAATCCGGTCTGTAGAGTCTCACTTGGTTGTACTTGATGATCAGGTCGACGATATCCTCGATCTCGATGAAGCCGCTGTCGATGCTGAGGCTGTAGTTCTGGTGCTCGCCCCATTTGCGGCCGGTGTGGTAGGAGTAGTAGTTTGCTCTCGCCTTATCGGTGTCCTTCATGAGTTTGCGGACGTCTTCTTCCGGAACGCCGTATTCCTCAACGGCACGTCTGATTTTGTCGGCTTCTTCTGCGTAGATGAAGATGTGGCTTGCCTCAGGGTAGCAGCTCAGGATGTAGTCTGCACATCTTCCGACGATGACGCAGGAACCCTCGTCCGCGATTTTGCGGATCGTGTCGAACTGAGCCAGGAAGAACCTTTCGTTGAGGGAGAGATTGTCGGGACCCATTTCCCTTGTGCCCATGGCAGAAGCCAGGCTGTAGAGGAAACTGTTCTTTGCTTTCATCTCAGCATCTTCCATCATCTCAACGCTGAATCCGGACTCCTCTGCGATCCTGTCCAGGAGCTGCTTGTCATAGTAAGGAATGTCAAGTCTCTCCGCCAGTCTCTGACCTATCAGTCTTCCGCCGCTTCCGAATTCTCTACTTATCGTTATGATCGTCTTTTTTTCTTCTGCCATCTCCGCCTCCTAATGTCTATTGATCAAACCGATGTCGTGCCTCATGTAGGCGCCCTCGAATTTGATCCTCTCTGCATTAACGTACGCTTTTGATCTCGCCTCGTCGTGGGTCTTGCCTGTTGCCGTGACAGCAAGCACGCGACCGCCTGACGTGAGGATCTCTCCGTTATCCCCGAACTTTGTGCCGGCGTGGAAGACGATGACGTCGTCGTCCACATCCTCAAGACCCGTGATCACTTTGCCCTTCTCGTAGCTGCCCGGGTATCCGCCGGAGGCCAGGACAATGCTCACCGCCTTGTCTTCTTTCCATTTGATATCGATGTCTGCCAGACGATTTTCGGTGACAGCCACGAAGATGTCGAGAAGGTCGCTGTCAAGTCTTGCCAGCACGGACTGGGTCTCGGGATCTCCGAATCTATTGTTGAATTCGATGACTTTCGGGCCTTCGTCAGAAAGCATCAAACCGATGAACAGGACGCCCTGGAAGTCGAGTCCGTCTTCTTTGAATCCGGCCAGAGTCGGCTCCAGGATCTGCTCTCTGATCTGCGCCTCGATCTCTTCGTTGAAGAGAAGGCTCGGGGAGTAGGTCCCCATGCCGCCGGTGTTCGGGCCTTTGTCCTGATCGTAGATTCGTTTGTAGTCCTGTGCCGATTCCATCGGGACGATGGAGTTGTGGTCCACGAAGCAAAGCATGGAGGCCTCGACGCCTGTGAGGAATTCTTCCACCACGATCTTATCGGCGGCGCTGCCGAACACCTTTGCGCCCATCATCTCTTCGATGGCGGCTACGGCGTCCTCCTCGTTTTCAGGGATCACGACGCCTTTGCCTGCTGCGAGGCCGTCGGCTTTCAGTACCATCGGGTAGCCGAAGAGGCCCACGTTTGCCAGCAGCTCGTCTTTATCGGTGAATTCTTTGTATCCCGCAGTCGGGATGTTGTGGCGGGCCAGGAAGGACTTGGTGAAGGACTTGCTGGCTTCCAGCTGGGAACATTTTGCGTTTGGGCCGAAGGTCTTCACGCCGACCTCTGCCAGTTTGTCTACGATGCCCATGGCCAGCGGTACTTCCGGTCCGATCACCGCCAGATCTATATCGTTTGATGCGGCCCATGCGCTGATGCCTTCGACGTCCTCGGCGCCTACCGGCACGCACTCTGCCACGTCCGCGATCCCCGCATTGCCGGGAGCGCAGTAAAGTTTCGTCACTTTGTCACTCTGCGCCAGCTTCCAGCATATCGCATGCTCTCTGCCGCCGCCGCCGACTACCAGTACTCTCATTATGCGGTCCTCCTTAGTGATGGAACAGTCTCATGCCTGTGAATGCCATAGCGATGCCGTACTTGTTGCAGCACTCGATGACGTCGTCATCTCTTATGGAGCCGCCCGGCTCTGCGATGTAGCTGGTGCCGGATCTGTAAGCTCTTTCTACGTTGTCACTGAACGGGAAGAATGCGTCGGAGCCGCAGGATACGCCGCTGATAGTGGACAGGTATTCCTTCTGCTCTTCCTTCGTGAATGGCTCTGGTCTCTCTGTGAAGTAGTTCTGCCAGATGCCTTCTTCGCAGACGTCTTCTTCGTTCTGGTTGATGTATCCGTCGATGACGTTGTCCCTTGTCGGACGGCCGATGTCTTCTTTGAATGGGAGGTTCAGGACTTTATCGCTCTGTCTGAGGAACCATGTGTCTGCTTTGCCTCCTGCCAGTCTCGTGCAGTGAACTCTTGACTGCTGTCCTGCGCCTACGCCGATGGCCTGTCCGTCAACGGCGAAGCATACGGAGTTGGACTGAGTGTATTTCAACGTGATCAGCGCGATGATCAGGTCTCTTACGGCTTCCTCAGGAAGTTCTTTGTTCTCTGTCACCACGTTTGACAGGAGTTCTCTGTTGATCTCGAAGTTGTTTCTTCCCTGCTCGAAGGTGATGCCGAAGACCTGCTTATGTTCCTTTTCTTCCGGTACGTACTCAGGGTCGATGGCTACGACATTGTAGTTGCCCTTCTTCTTCGTCTTGAGGATCTCCAGTGCTTCCGGCTCGTATCCCGGTGCGATGACGCCGTCGGATACTTCTCTCTTGATGAGCATCGCCGTTGTCACGTCGCAGACATCTGAGAGCGCGATCCAGTCGCCGAAGGAACACATTCTGTCCGTTCCTCTGGCTCTGGCATACGCACATGCCAGCGGGCTGTCGTCCAGCCCTTCGATATCATCCACGAAGCAAGCCTTCTTGAGCTTCTCCGGAAGGATCGTTCCTACTGCTGCTGACGTCGGGCTGACGTGCTTGAAGGAAGCTGCCGCCGGCATTCCCAGCTGCTCCTTGATCTCTTTGACCAGCTGCCATGAGTTGAATGCATCCAGGAAGTTGATATATCCCGGTCTTCCGTTGAGGATCTCGATCGGCAGATCCTGTCCGCCGTCCATGTAGATCTTTGATGGTTTCTGGTTAGGGTTGCAACCGTACTTGAGTTCGAATTCTTTCATTGTTTGACCACCTTTACTTATTCTTGTTCACTATGTTCTCGCTGATCTCTCCTGTTGCAAGATCCGTATAGCGAACGTAGAGGGATATCTTATTATCATCATCCAGAGCATTCCAGATGGTTTCTGTCATTTCGTCGATATCGTCAACGATCGCAACTCTCTCAGGCTCACCCTGGAAAGTAGGAAGCGGGCTTCCGTCTGTCACGTACGTGTGGAGGAAGTGACCGACGCCCGGGATCGCAGGGTATGCGAAAGTATATCTGCTGCATGCGCTGCCCTCAGCATCTGCACTCTTGAGGATGCTCATCTGATAGGTGAAATCTCCGCCTCCGAAGGACAGCATCCCGCTGATCCTCGGTGTGAGGTTCGGTGCATCCGGCTCGAACTGTCTTGAAGTGAGGGATTCTGAGAAACTCTTTCCCGCTTCAAGACCTTCATATATCGTATCCGTCTGGTCGCCGTTTGTGACG
>CAMOWO010000097.1 GCA_946628525.1 uncultured Bacillota bacterium
GAGGCTCTCGCAAAGGATATGCAGGGCGAACTCATAGACGCGGTGTTCGGCGATGAGAGCGCCGTCGCAAGAGCCGAGAGCATCCAAAGAGAGATCGAAAAGCTCCAGGATACGGAGCTGGACGAGACGGACATGATCGACATCTCGGACTACGTGCCGCGGTACGCCAACAAGGCCATCAACTTCACCGGGGATGATCTGGGAAGCGACCGGATCATGTTCCTGGTATTCGACTACATCGTGACCGTGGTGCTGGCGTTCATCTTTGCCATCACCACCTCCGGCACCATCAGCAATGAAGCCGGCACCATCGGCACACTGAGGGCTTCCGGATACTCCAGAGGAGAACTGATCCGGTACTACATGACGCTGCCGATCCTCGTGACACTGGCAGCGGCCCTCATCGGCAACATCCTGGGATACGGCGTGCTGAAGGAGAGCATGGCGGGCATGTACTTTGCGAGCTACAGTCTGACGACCTACGAGACCATATGGAACTCCGAGGCCTTCGTGCTCACCACCGTGGTGCCGATCGTGCTCATGCTTTGCATAAACCTGGTGATCCTCACGACGAAACTGAGACTGTCACCGCTGCGGTTTTTGCGTCACGAGCTAGGCAGGCGCCAGCGAAAACTCAGCATACCCCTCAGCCCGAAACTGCCTTTCATGCACCGGTTCCGCATGCGCATCCTTTTCCAGAATGCATCGGCGTATCTCGTGCTTTTCGTGGGCATTTTTCTGGCGGGAGCCATCGCCGTTTTCGGGACCATGTTCGGACCGCTCCTCGATGACTACACCGACGTCGTCAAGGAAAGCAAAATCGCGTTCTACCAGTACGTGGTGTCCGACACGGAAGCGGAGACTGACATAAAGGGCGCAGAAAAGTACAGCGTCACCTCCCTTCAGACCATGGACGAGCAGTACATGAAAGACGATGTGATGGTCTACGGCATCAAGGACGGAAGCGACTACGTGAAGGCCGATATCCCAAAGGGTCAGGCGCTGATCAACAACGGGATGAGCGAGAAATTCGGGCTGGCGGAAGGCGACACGGTGACCCTCAAAGACCCGTACAGCGAGGACGAGTATTCCTTCAAGATCGCGGGAATCTACAAGTACGACGCGGCGCTGTCGGTGTTCATGGACAAGGATGAATATAACGAGATGTTCAACGAGCCGGACGACTTTTTCTCGGGGTACTTCAGCGATGTGCCGCTGACGGATCTCGATGAGGACGACATCGCCTCCACCATAACGGAGGAGGACCTCTACCGGATCGCGACGCAGCTTCGGGTGTCCATGGGCGGTTTCTTCGCCTACGTCAAATACTTTGCGATCATCATGTTCATCCTGATGATGTACATCCTGACGAAACACATCATCGAGAAAAACGCGCTGTCCATCTCGCTGACGAAGATTTTGGGCTACACATCCGGGGAGATCGCGAAGCTGTACCTGGTGATGACTTCCATTGTGGTGATCGGATCGCTCCTGATATCGATGCCGATCATCGACTGGGTGCTGCACATCGTCTTCACCGAATTCATGTACATGCGAATGACGGGGTATATTCCATATATAATCGACTACTCCTGCTACGTTAAGATGTTCCTGATGGGCATCGGAAGTTTCGCGGCAGTCTGCTTCATCCTGATGTTCAAGATCAGCAGGATCCCAAAGACTGACGCGCTCAAAAACGTGGAGTAGTGATTCTCACAAAGTGCGCACGTTTCTTCGGGAATGTGCGTATCTTTGTAAAGAAATAATCGACAGGGAGCGGTGTTCTGTGATATTCTGTTTAGGTAGGAAAAGGTTATTTTTGACTGATTTCAAAATATGATTCATGCAGGAGGAAACAATCAATGGACAAAGTGAAATTCACTGAAACGGTCCTTCGTGATGGCCATCAGAGTCTTATCGCAACAAGAATGACGACAGAAGAGATGCTGCCGATCCTGGAGACTATGGACAATGTCGGTTACCATTCCCTGGAGATGTGGGGCGGCGCTACTTACGATGCATGTCTGAGATTCCTGGACGAAGATCCATGGGACAGACTGCGTACCATCAGAAAGATGATCAAGAACACTAATCTGCAGATGCTCCTCAGAGGACAGAACCTGCTGGGATACAAGCACTATGCAGACGACGTTGTTGATGAATTCGTAGACAAAGCCATCAGCAACGGTATAGATATCATCCGTATTTTTGACGCACTCAACGATACGAGAAACCTGGAAGCTGCAGTAAACGCAACGAAGAAGTACGGCGGCCACGCGCAGGGATGCGTATCATACACGATCTCACCGGTACACACGAACGATACGTTCGTTCAGCTGGGTAAAGAAATCGAAGCGATGGGATGCGACTCATTCTGCATCAAGGACATGGCCGGTCTTCTGAGCCCGCAGAGCACGTACGAGCTCGTCAAGGCACTGAAGGCAGAACTGAAGATCCCTGTAGAACTCCACACTCACGCTACTTCAGGTCTCGGCTCCATGACATACATGAAGGCCGTAGAGGCAGGCGTTGACATCATCGACACTGCGATCTCACCGTTCTCCGGCGGTACTTCACAGCCACCGACAGAACCACTGGCAGCAGCCTTTGCAGAAACAGACAGAGACCCTGGTCTCAACATGGATCTGCTGAACGAAGTTGCTGAGCACTTCAGACCGATCAGAGAGAAGTACATCGCTTCCGGTCTCATGGATCCGAAACTCATGGGCGTAGACATCAACACTCTGATCTATCAGGTACCTGGCGGTATGCTTTCCAACCTGGTCAGCCAGCTGAAGGAAGCCAATGCTATGGATAAGTACGAAGAAGTACTCAAAGAAGTACCTCGCGTAAGAGAAGACTTCGGTTATCCGCCACTCGTAACTCCATCATCCCAGATCGTTGGTACGCAGGCCGTTCTCAACGTGCTCATGGGCGAGAGATACAAGATGGTTCCGAACGAAGCAAGAAATCTGGTCAAGGGTATGTACGGACGTACGACTCTGCCGATCAAGGAAGAAGTCGTCAAGAAGATCCTGGGAGACGAGGAGCAGGTAACCTGCAGACCTGCAGACCTGATCGAGCCGGAACTCGAACAGGCTAAGAAAGACTGCGCAGAATACATGCAGCAGCCTGAAGACGTGCTGACACAGGCATTCTTCCCGAAGGTCGCACAGGACTTCTTCAAGAGAAGAATCGAGAAGCAGGAAAAACTGGACATGAGCCTGCTGGACGAAGAAAACTCAGTATATCCGATCTAGTTTGATATGATGAAAGGACCGCGTGATTTGCGGTCCTTTTTTTCGGGATGGTGAAGGACCGCATAACGCGGTCTCTTTTCTCTGGGACGACGGACCGCGATGCGCGGTCCTTTTTGATGCGAGGAAGGTACAAAGTCGTGCCGGTTCTTCTGCGCCCCAAACCGAAGATTTCTATACAAAAATGGGCAGTCAACTGCCCCGAACCGAAGGCTTCTATGCAAAAATGGGCAGTTATGACCTGCAAAGCCTTCGACCACTGCCCCAAATTGCATTGTTCCTTGCAAAGATGGGCAGTAGT
>CAMOWO010000098.1 GCA_946628525.1 uncultured Bacillota bacterium
GGTCTCGATAAGATACTTCGCCCTGTACCCGAGCCGCACAGGAGCAAGATCCTCAAGGCTTGCTTCCGCCAACACCTCAGGCTCCGGCAGCCCAAAACAGTCACGCCCCCCGAACCTCCCCAGGTATTCGCCCAGCGACCGGGACAGATTCTCGATGCACCCTTTGATCCTCGGGATGTTGTTGTTCTGGGATATGATGAAGGAAACCAGCGTCTCCCACTTGTCCTGCCGCAGGATCCTGATCCCGCTTCCATGACGGATGGCCCCCGCCATGACCTCATCCTCCGAAAGAACCGCCTTGATCGCTCCGTAGTCCCTTCCCAGGTCGAAGTAGTTCTCCCAAAAGGTCCTGTCCTCTTCCGAGGCGCCGCCGATTCGAAGGGTCCTGTTCTGCTGATCATAAGAGACGGCCGCCACCCTGCGCCCTGCGATGCCGCCGTAGCTTCCGTCCTCGTTTCTTTTCCATCTAAAACACTGACCACAATCGAAAATGTGGTCAGTATCAAAGTCACGTATATCTTCTAGGAACAGCGCGCCATCCTGCGGCGGACGGCCCTGCTGTTTCATTTCGCCTGTTTCTTTTCTCATACGATATCGTTGATCTCCATGTCGATGCTTATGACGTTGAAGGCCGTCATCTCCTCGATCTTATCCGTGATCATCTGCTGGAATTTCCGCCCTGCCAAAGGAATGCATGCGCCGTACCGGAGGTTCACCGACAGTTCCACCTCCAGGCCTTCCTGCACCTGACAGAACGTTGCCTTGACGATCTCGATGATGTCTTTGCTTTCGACCCTCAGGCACTCCACGATATCCGCGAACACTTTGTCCGATATCCTGTAATCTCCCATGTAGCTGTAGGTCGGCCGCACCACGGACTTCTCCGATGCCTCGCGAAGAGACCCCCACTCTTTGAGAAGGATCTTCACCGGCGGCATGAAGTAGCCGGAGAACTGGTGCTTCAGCTGGAAAGTCGGCGCCGGGATGACGTGTTTGCCCAGCTGATGACGCTGCACGTCTGCGATGGCCCGTTCCTCTTCTGTGGTGATGTCCTCGATGTACAGCCGCTCATCGATCTCGTGAAGGTTTAGCCTAGCGCAGATCTTGTCCACCATGCTGTCGGAGGTCCCGATGATCAGAAGAGATCCCGGATCCATCTTCTCAATGGCGGCCCGCACCTCTTCCATATGGCTGTCGTCAAAGAACAGCGCCGTCTTCACTGCCCCGATCTTCGTGGGCTGCCGTTTGGCCGAAATGCCGGCGATGACTTTGTTCTCATATATGAAAAGACCATCATCTATAATGCTCTCTATTTTCTTGTCCTTGCACAGGTTTACCGCCTGAAAACTTTTGCCTGTGCCGCTCTTTCCTATAAGTGCGTAAATTTTCATCTTGAATTCCCTAAAATCTTTTGTTATAATCCTTTTGTCGTTTGATAAATTACAAAGGAGGTATTAGCAATGGCTTACAAGATCACATCAGCTTGCATCAGCTGCGGAGCTTGCATCGACGAATGTCCGGTTGGCTCAATCAGCGAAGGCGATGAGGGCATCTATGTAATCGATGAAGGTTCATGCATTGACTGCGGAGCATGCTGTGGCGCTTGCCCAACAGGAGCAATCGAAGAAGCTTAATCAGATTGTAGATACACGATTCGAATCGAAAAGCAATAACCGTTTCACGAAGAAACGGTTATTTAATTTTTTGCTTTTTTATTTAGTTTTCGCTTCTTCCTGATTCCTGTTGATGTGATAGGCCAGTGAATGGAGTCCGTCGCTCAGATGCACGTTCTCGACCGCCACATGGCTAGGGATCTCGATATCCACGGGGGCAAAGTTCCAGATGCCCTTCACTCCTGCGAAGCACAGTTTGTCCGCAACCTCCTGTGCCACTTCTTTCGTCGTACAGATCACGCCGATATCGATCTCATTCTCCTCAACGTATTCGACGATATCTTCGTAGTCCCTGACTTCGATATCATTGATCTTGATTCCTATGAGTCGTGGATTGACCTCGAATATGCTGTCAACAACGAATCCGGTCTTGTAGTAATATGTGTGGTTGGCTATGGCCTGTCCCAGGTTACCGGCCCCCATGATGACCATCTTATACTTCTTATCCAGTCCAAGGATCGCGCTTATCTCGTTATAGAGACCATCTACACTGTATCCGTATCCCTGCTGGCCGAAGCCCCCGAAATTATTCAGGTCCTGTCTGATCTGGGAAGCTGTGTATCCTATCAGTCTGCTGAACTCGTTGGAAGAGATCTTGTCGACGCCCTTCCTCTGGAGTTCCTTCAGGTATCTGCGATATCTGGGCAGTCTCTTGATGACTGCATTAGAGATCTTCACCTGCTTCTTCGTCATGCCATTAACGCCTCGGTTCTATGCTTTCGCTTCTACGTAGCTTACGATATCATTTACTGTTGCAAACTTCTCAGCATCCTCATCAGGTACTTCGATATCAAATTCGTCTTCGATCGCCATGATGATTTCTACAGCGTCCAGTGAGTCAGCCTCAAGATCCTTCGCAAGGTTTGTCTCCAGTTTAACTTCCTCTTCGTCCACTCCCAGCTGCTCTGCTATTATTCCTTTGATCTTCTCAAGTGTCATGTTGTTACCTCCATTAAATAGAATGTTTGTCTAAGCCAAAAAATGGTCACATTCGACGAATTTATTATAATTGATGCCATCATCTAATGCAATACATTTAAATAAAAATGGCACTGAGCTAAACTACTGAAGTTCCATCCAGGCTTCGTATTTCTCGTCCAGAAGTTCTTTGTTTTCTGCGAGTTTTTTCGCCAGATCCGCCAGTTTCACGTGGTCCGTGATGTTCTCTTCCAAAGTAAGCTGCCCCTCGAGGTCTGCGATTTTTTCTTCCAGCCCTGCGATTTCTTCTTCCAGTTTTTCTCTGTTCCTGCGGAGCCGCCGCTCCTGCGCTTCCCGCTCTTTTTTGCGTTTTCTCTCCTCTGCGCTGGAAAGCTGCGCATCCTTTGGGGGTGCGTCCTGTGCAGTCTCAGATGATGCGGTCTCTCGGGCCAGATCTCTCATGTATTCTTTGCCGGAGCGTATGGATTCCTGCTTTTTCTCTACGTAGTAATCGTACTTGCCCAGGTAGTTTTCTACCCCGTGCTCCGTCAGCTCCAGGATCCTGGTTGGCACTCTGTTGAGGAAGTATCTGTCGTGGGAGACGATGATGCAGGTCCCCGGAAAATCCAGCAGCGCTTCCTCGAAGATCTCTTTTGACTCGATGTCCAGATGGTTCGTCGGCTCGTCCAGTATGAGCAGGTTCGCCCCGGACATCATGAGTTTGAGAAGGGACAGTCTCGCCTTCTCGCCGCCGCTGAGAGCGCCCACTTCCAGGAACACCTGCTCCCCTCGGAACAGGAATCTGGCCAGGACGTTTCGGAGTTCTCCGTCCGTGTACAGTCTGTATTCATCGTGGATTTCGTCGATCACGGTATTGGCATTATTCAGCAGCTGCTGGCCCTGGTCGTAGTAGCCCGGCTGGACATTGTGG
>CAMOWO010000099.1 GCA_946628525.1 uncultured Bacillota bacterium
TCCATGTCGGCAAGGTCGCTCTTATTCAGCACGATGACCCGGGGCTTGCCGCTGATGAGCTCATCGACGATGGGGTTTCTGCTGCTGACGGGGATGCGCGCGTCGATGACTTCGATGCAGGCGTCCACCATCTTCAGGTTCTCCCCGATGAGCTGGCGCGTCTTCTTCATGTGTCCCGGATACCAGTTGATGTTCTCCATAGTTCCCCCTAAAAAATAACAAAGGGACCGAATTTCGGTCCCCGTTCGTCTCTACTGTACGTCCTTTGACTTGATCTTAGCTGACTTACCAGTTCTCTGTCTCATGTAGTTCAGCTTAGCTCTTCTTACCTTACCACGTCTTACGACTTCGATCTTCTCTACCAGTGGTGAGTGGATCGGGAAAGTCTTCTCAACGCCTACGCCTGAAGCGATTCTTCTAACGGTAAAAGTCTCAGCAACTCCGCCGTTCTGCTTCTTCAGAACGAATCCTTCGAAAATCTGGATTCTCTCTCTGTTGCCTTCTTTGATTTTAACGTGGACCTTAACAGTATCGCCGACGTTAAATGCAGGGACATCTGTTTTAAGATACTCCTGAGTGATTGAGTCTAAAACATTCATGATTATTCCTCCTTACCCTTCGAAACGTTCTTGGCAGATCCGTATTGATCCAACCAGAGGACCGCCCGTAATCACAGCGTTATTATTATACATGGGCAGGGCAGAGGATGCAAGAAAAACTTTCGGGAAATCTCAAGTTCTTTTTGTCCCAAAACAGCGCCGCCTACGCTCTCGGATGCGCCTTGTCGTACACGTCCTTGATCCTGCTCTTGGTGGCGCTCAGGTACACCTGCGTCGCCGTGATATCTTCATGTCCCATCAGTTCCTGCAAAGACTTGAGGTCCGCCCCGTTCTGCAGCATGTGGACAGCGAATGAATTTCTTATGATGTTCGGCGTCAGTTTCACTTCGAGGCCGGCCTTCTCGCCGTACTCTTTGAGGATCTTCCAGATGCCCTGTCTCGTGATCCTGCTGCCGTTGACGTTGACGAAGAGGGCCTCCACCTCCGTGCGCTCCCGAACCAGCGCCGGTCTGCCGTTCTCCAGATATTCCTGCAAAGCATTGCGCGCAGGTCTTCCCAGTGGCACGATGCGGGCTCTCGCCATGCTGCCGTCGTAGGTGACGAATCCCATCCTGAGATTCAGGTCCACCACGTCGAGGCCGATGACCTCGCTGACCCTCATGCCTGTAGCGTAGAGGAGTTCCAGGATCGCCCGGTCTCTTTTGCCCTTGAAACTGTCGTCCGGAGACTCCAGGATCCGTTCGATCTGCTCCACCGACAAGTATTCGATCTTCTTGCTCTCGATCTTCGGGCTCTTGATGCCGGCGGTGGGATTGCCGTCCACCAGGCCTTCCCGGCCCAGATAATTAAAGAAGGACCGTACGGATGCCAGCTTCCTGTTCACCGTGGAAGCGGACTTGCCGTCCCCCTTCAGCTTGTGCAGGAAGGCGACGATATCCGTTCCGGTGGCCGAGAGGATATCCGTGCTGCCTCTGCCTGCTTCAAAGTTTATGAATTCCGCGATATCTCTGCCATAGGCCTCCATAGAATTCCTGGCCATCTTTTTTTCTTTGCCAAGATACTCGATGAATCTTTCTTGATATACTTTGTTATTCATGATCTTTCTCCAAAACATCGCTCATCTGCTTCTTCGCCATGCAGATGGCTGCTACCGTTTTCACGTCGATGAGTTTCCCGCCTGTGGCCATTTCGTAGACCTCATCGAAGTCCATGAGTTTCATATCGATGGCCTCATCCTCGTCCATGTCCGTCTCGCCTTTTGTCAGCCCCGACATGCCGAATACGTAGATCTTCTCCTTCGAGTAAGCGACGCTGGTGTTCACCATGCCAAGGAGCCTAACATCCTCCGCATGGAATCCCGTCTCCTCTCTGAGTTCGCGCCGTGCCACCTCAAAAGGATCCGTCTCCCCCAGATCGATCTTGCCTGCAGGGACCTCCAGCACCACCCGGCCCATGGCGTAGCGGAACTGCTCCACCATCACCACTTTGCCGTCGTCAGTGATGGGCACCATGCAGACCGCACCGTTGTGCTCGATGATCTCCCTGTACGCCTCACCGCCGGCCGCCGTCACTTTGTCCCTCTTGAGATTCAGGATCGCGCCTTCATATATCGTCTCACTGCTGATCAGTTTCTCTTCAAAAATCATTGCTTACCTCGTCATATTGCTAATGAACAGCGTGCCTCTGCCCTTGCCTTCGCAGCTGTCTACGATGATATTGTCTACAGTCCCGTTCAGAAGCAGCATCGGGATGCCGAATCTTCCGACTCTGTCCGCCGCCTCGATCTTGGTCCTGATACCGCCTGTGCCAAAGGAGCTTGTCTTGCCGATGTCGATGGATGCTATCAGTGCTCCGGCATCTGTCACGCTGTCGATGAGCATGGCGTCGTCGTTCGTCTTCGGATCCTTGTCGTACACCCCGTCGATGTCGCTGAGGACGATGAGAAGGTCCGCATTCCAAAGGGCCGTCGTCTGCGCCGCCAACGTATCGTTGTCTCCGATCTTGATCTCGTCTACGCTGACGCTGTCGTTCTCGTTGATGACAGGGATCACGCCCTCGTCGATGAGGGTGAACATGGCGTTTCTGATGTTCAAAGTCCTGTGCGGGTCTTCGAAGTCCTCCCGCGTCAGGAGCATCTGCGCCACGTGCCTGTCATAGCCCTGAAAAGCTTCCTTCCAGGCCATCATCAGCTCCACCTGCCCGATGGCGCAAAGGGCCTGTTTGTAGTTCATGTCGCCGCGCCGGCTCCACTTATTGATCGCTCCTACGCCGTAGATCCCGGCTCCCGAGGATACGATGATCACCTGTTTGCCGCTCTCGATCAGAACGTTGATCTGGTCGCTGATGCTGCCGATCACCTTCCTGTCTACGGTACCTTCCGGTGTGCTCAGCACGTTGCTTCCGATCTTGATCACGATCTTGCGGCTGTTTCTTATTACTTCTTCTATGTGTTCCATCTTCTCTCCTTTGTTAACATAAATCATTATATAATAATGATTTGCTGCGGTAAAGTGTCAGGGAAATTTAAATTGTGAATAATTATTCGATTTTTCTTGCAACACAGAATCATAAATTATATAATTCAAAGAGAGGTTATCCCCCTGATAACCTCTTAATCTCTAATCCCAATACCCCTTTTAGCAAGATAGACCTTCAGGTCTATTTTGCTTTTTACGTGTTTGCTCACGTCATCTTATCTTGCTATAATATATCAATGAAAACAATCACCCAAAAGTATAACATCGACATATATTCGAGCCCTCTTCTGGACTTCTACTTCAAGGACGCTCACATCGGCACCCTCGACATCGAGACCACCGGACTGAGCCCTTCAAGGACCAAGTTCGTGCTGGGAGGACTCTACGATACGGACGCCGGCCTGTTCACTCAAGTCCTGGCGGAGAACACGGAGGAGGAAGCCGAGGCATTGGCAGTCTACCTTGAGATGGTTTCGGCCTTCGAC
>CAMOWO010000100.1 GCA_946628525.1 uncultured Bacillota bacterium
TAGACATCGTTCTGGAGTGCACGGGCTTCTATACTTCAAAGGAAAAGTCCCAGGCTCACATCAACGCAGGCGCCAAGAAGGTTCTGATCTCAGCTCCTGCGGGAAATGATCTGCCGACGATTGTATACGGCGTCAACCACGAAACACTGACGAAGGAAGACAATATCGTGTCCGGCGCATCCTGTACGACCAACTGCCTGGCACCGATGGCGAAGGTTCTGGCAGCATACAGAGAAGTGAGAACCGGATTTATGACGACGATCCACGCCTACACGGGAGATCAGATGCTCCTGGACGGACCGCACAGAAAGGGTGACCTGAGACGTGCGAGAGCCGGTGCCATCAACATCGTTCCGAACTCCACAGGCGCTGCGAAGGCAATCGGCCTGGTCATTCCGGAACTGGACGGCAAGCTCATCGGATCCGCCCAGAGAGTTCCGGTACCATCCGGATCCATCACCATTCTCGACGCAACCCTGAAGGATGAGACGGACTCCGTATCCGTAGAAGGCATCAACGAAGCCATGAAGGCTGCCGCCTCCGAATCCTTCGGTTATACAGAAGAAGAACTCGTTTCCAGCGACATCATCGGCATCAGCTACGGCTCCCTCTTCGACGCCACCCAGACACTGGCGGAGAAGTGCGGCACCCACATCTACGAAGTCAGAATCGTCGCATGGTATGACAACGAAATGAGTTACGTACATCAGCTCATCCGTACGATGAAGCACCTGGGAACACTGATTTAACATCAGCTGATAACATCAGCTCACTGATTTGGCGAAGTAGTCACTTGTGCGAGGATTGAAGGGAAACAGACATGGCGAAGAAGACGAGCAAGATTGAGAAGACAAAAGTACTGGTAGCCTCTCCGGAGGTCATGCCTTTTGGCGGGACCGGCGGACTCGGTGAAGTGGCCGGATCTATGCCGCGGGCCGTCAACGCTCTGCCGGGTTCCGAGATGGAATGCAGGGTCATCATGCCTTTGTACAGCTCGGTAAAGGAGGAGTACCGGAGAAAGATGAAATTCCTTGGGCACAAGGAGATCCCTGTTGCATGGCGGCGCCAGTACATGGGAATCTTCGAGCTGCAGCAGGACGGCGTGACCTACTACTTCGTGGACAATGAATACTACTTCAAGCGCAGCCAGATCTACGGATTCGGCGATGACTGCGAACGGTTCTCCTACTTCAGCCGCGCCGTCATCGAGAGCGCTGATATCACCGGTTTTGAGCCGGATATCATCCACGCCAACGACTGGCAGACAGCGCTCGCAGTCATATTCGCCAAGACCTTATACAGAAGCAAAGGCATTAAGACCGTCTTCACCATCCACAATGTGGAGTACCAGGGAAGGTACGGACTGAATATGCTGGGGGACTGCATCGGCCTGGAAGAGAAGGACAACCACTACCTGATCAAGGACGACGATGTGAACCTAATGAAGGGAGCCATCCAGCTGACAGATCTGCTTACCACCGTCAGCCCGACCTACGCCCGGGAACTGACCTATCCGGTCAGCGCCTTCGGCATGGACGGCATCATCAGAGACAATGAATACAAGATGATCGGTGTCCTCAACGGCATCGATACGGTCGCTTACGATCCGGCGAAGGATTCCTTCATCGACGCCAACTACTCCTCAAAGGATGTGACAGGCAAACTGGCCTGCAAGAGAGCCCTGCAGAAGTCCCTGGCCATGGAGGAGAGCGATGCGCCGATGCTGACCATGATCTCGCGCCTCGTTGCGCCGAAGGGTGTGGACATCATCGCGGCGATCATGGACTACCTGCTGGACAACTACGATCTGCAGTTTGTCATGCTCGGTACGGGAGATGAGAAGTACGAGGATTACTTCCGGGAACTGCAGAACCGCCATCCGGACAAGGTGCGGTCTCTCATCGAGTTCAATACGGCGACCGCGCACAAAATCTATGCAGGAGGCGATATGCTCCTGATGCCGTCGAGAAGTGAAGCCTGCGGTCTGGCCCAGATGATTGCCTGTCGCTACGGCAACGTTCCGATCGTCAGACTGGTCGGTGGTCTCGCGGATTCCATCCGTGAGTGGGACGGCGAGAAGGGAAATGGTTACACCTTCTTCGAATACAACGGCGGGGAACTGGAGTACGCCATCCGCAGAGCCATGAATCTCTACGATCACAAGGAAAGCTGGGACGCTCTGGTGAAGCACATTCTGGACGAGGACTTCACCTGGGAGAAATCAGCGGCGGAGTATCATAAGCTCTACAGCGAATTAGCCTGAGCGGCAGCCGGACAGACAGCCTGTAGGCAGCCGGCCCAATCGGCTAAAATAAAATATAGGAAATAGTAACGAATGGAAAACAAAAATCAATTTATCGAAGAACTGAATGATTATCTGGAAGACAGCCTCCATACTAGTTTTGAAGAGGCGACACCGGAGCAGATGTACAAGGCCCTGGCACGCATTGTGAACGGTCAGCTTCGAGACCGCTATATAGAGTTCAAAAAGAAGAAGAACCAGGCGGAGAAGACGTCGACGGGAAAGAAGAAGATCTACTACATCAGCATGGAGTTCCTCATGGGACAGTCCCTGAAGAACGCCCTGTACTGCCTCGATGAAACAGACCTGGTGAAGGAACTGGTCGAGAGCAGAGGTATGAATCTGGAGGAGATCTTTGACTGTGAACCTGACGCGGGATTAGGCAACGGAGGACTGGGAAGACTGGCGGCGTGCTTTTTGTCCGCCATGGCCACAGGGAATTACGACGCGACAGGCTTTTCCCTCAGATATGAGTACGGTCTGTTCAAGCAGAAGATCGAAGACGGCTGGCAGGTGGAACTGCCGGACAACTGGATCCCGGGCGGCGGCGTCTGGCTCAACAAGAAGGACGACGACCCGTTCTACGTAACTTTCTACGGAAAATACAATGAATGGTGGGATGAGAAGGGTCTGCAGTTCTCACTGGAGGAGCCACAGATCGTCAAAGCGATTCCATACGATATGTACGTGCCGGGCGCGGACCAGGGCGCCGTCGAGAAGCTGAGACTGTGGCGGGCCATCGACTCCGAAGGCTTCGACATGGAGAGCTTTAACAGCGGCGACTTCACGAAGGCTGCCCAGCGCAACAACAGAGCGGAAGCCATCACCAAGGTGCTCTATCCGCCTGACAATATCGAAGAAGGTAAGGAACTGAGACTGAAGCAGCAGTATTTCATGGTTTCCGCATCCTGCCAGAACATCGTGCGCGACCATCTGCAGCTGCACAAGACACTGGACAACTTCCATCTGGCCAACGCCATTCACATCAACGACACGCATCCTGCGCTTTGCATTCCGGAGCTCATGAGAATTTTCGTGGACGATTACGGCTGCTCCTGGGATTACGCTTGGGAGCGCGTCAGCGGTTCCGTCTCTTACACGAACCACACCGTCCTGGCCGAAGCTCTTGAAAAGTGGAAGACGTCACAGGTGCAGGCGCTCATGCCGCGTGTGTTCTCGATCATTTCCGAGATCGACCGCAGGTTCCGCGAATAC
>CAMOWO010000101.1 GCA_946628525.1 uncultured Bacillota bacterium
CAGATCATCATATTACTGACATTGAACAAATTAAAGGATGCGCATTGAGATGCCTTAAATCATTTGAGGAAATCAAATGTGAAGATAAACATGCCGATTTGGTAAGTGATTGCGTAGATTCATCATGTGGTATATGTATCAATTGCTGTCTTGAGGAAGCTATTTCGTATGATGGGAAAATCAAAGTTGACGAAGCCAAGTGTGATGGCTGTGGATTCTGTATTGGTTTGTGTCCAGACAAGAAGTTGGCGCTTGGTTGGTAGTAAGTTAGATAACCTTTTTTTAGTGGGATGAAAACATAGAAATATTGCATATTCGTACTTCGAGTAATTATCGTATTAGAAGACGATTAAAGATACTTTAGAGATGGGAAATCGCCCATCTCTTTTAGTATGCCAAATAGTAGTCTAAGATCTCGTCGCGACAGCGAGATTCTCATTTTATACCATTACATACGTCAAATCCAACGCACAGGAAAGGAGGAATGCTTTTGAGCACTATGATTACACCGAAGGGAAGGGGTGGTTAGTATGCAGGACAACTGGGTCGTGGAGAATCTGCAGCATACACTGAGCACATGGAACGAGAAACTGGCGGAGATCTGGACACTGCTGACGGTCTCCCCGAAGGCCTTCAGAGGCGGAGTAATATGGCAGGTAATCCTGGACATCCACGGAGCACTACAGGCGATAGGAGTCGCACTGCTGGTGCTCTTTTTTCTTGTGGGAGTAGTGAAGACCTGCGGCAGTTTCGCAGAAGTCAAGAAGCCGGAGCACGCGATGAAACTCTTCATAAGGTTTGCCATCGCCAAGGCAGTGGTCACCTATGGACTGGAACTCATGCTGGCCATCTTCGAGATCGTGCAGGGAACCATAAGCACCATCATGAGATCAGCCGGAGTCTTCAGTTCGGGTAAGGCGGCACTCCCCGAAGAGATCACGGCAGCTATAGAAGACTGCGGATTCTTTGAGAGCATACCCCTTTGGGCAGTGACTCTCATCGGCAGCCTGGTGGTGACGGTACTCTCGTTCATCATGATCCTCACGGTGTACGGCAGATTTTTCAAGATATATATCTATACCGCCATCGCGCCGATACCCCTCGCGACCTTTGCGGGACAGCCAACAGAACAGATCGGCAAGAACTTCCTCAAAAGCTATGCCGCGGTGTGCCTTGAAGGTGTGATCATCATCCTGGCGTGCATCATTTTCAGCAAATTCGCAAGCACGCCTCCGGAGGTGGATGCAGGCGCAAGCGTCGTTACCATGGTGTGGAGCTATATCGGGGAACTCGTTTTCAACATGCTGATCCTGGTGGGAACGGTGAAGATGGCAGACAGAGTGGTCCATGAATTTATGGGCCTGTAGGAAAGAAAGGAGAACGAAATGCAGACATACGGAATGATAAACGATGTGGTTGAGGCGGTGAAACTGGCCATACCGGAGGAGCTGGCAGGGCAGTTTGACATCAGCGACATCGAAGTGAAGAAACACAATGACATGGTCAAACACGGCGTGGTCATAAGGCCCATTGACAGTCAGATCGCACCAACGATCTACGTGGAGGACTGCATGGAGATGCTGGGCCCTGATGCCACCATGGAGCAGCTGGCAGAGGACATCCTCAGGGTCGGGCTCAAGGCATTGGAAGATGCACCGGTTCTGGAGGACCTGTCCTTTGAATATGAGGACATCAAAGACAAACTGGTGATCCAGGTAGCAGATCCCGCGCAGAACATGGACAGGCTCAAGGACCTGGCATATAAGCCGATAGATGGCGGGATGGTAATGGTGGCATATATCCATGCCGAACAAAGGGATGACGGTGTTTTCCGGTGTGCTGTGAGCAAAGAGCTGGTGGCCGATAACGGATATGATATGGACAGGATCTTCGAGGATGGCCTTGCGAATACCATCGCAAAGTATCCGCCGGTCTTCTCAGATCTTGAGAACGTGATCTTCGGCGGTACGGAGCGCGATGGGATGGATCCGAGAGAGCCGGATGCTGCCGTCCGTCCGGGACAGAAGCTCTATGTTGTGACGAACAGCGCGCAGACTTTGGGCGCAGCGGCCATCTACTATCCAGAAGTGAAGGAACGCATCGCGGACCTTTTGGGGGACAACTATTATGCGCTCCCGTCCAGTATCCACGAGATGATCATCGTGCCGGAGAAGGCCGGCCTCGAGCCTGACGAACTTCGCGACATGGTGAGATCAGCCAACAGAGAAGTGGTGATGAAGGAAGATGTGCTCAGCGACCGCATTTTCTATTACGACAGGGAGCACGAGAAGTTCGCAGAGCATGCTGATCACGAAAGAGATGAGCGGGGTGAACGCTGATGGAGGTGAAGATCAATAAGGAAATAAGGGAGTACAGCGAGAATCTGTTCTTCGGACTGACCATGCGTCAGTTCTTTTTTTCTGTCCTGGGATGCGGGGCAGCAGTGGCGATCTACTTCGCATGCAAAGGTGTGTGCGGTACGGAGATCACCACGTGGCTCTGTATCCTGGGGGTCTTCCCCTTCGGTGTTCTGGGATTCCTTCGCTACAACGGTATGCCGGCGGAAAAGGTAGCGGCTGCTTATATAAGGTACAGGTTTCTCTGCCCGAGGAGGTACCTTTGTATGCCGCAGTCTCTTTACTATGAGATGATGAGAAAGGGGATGGATGTATGATCAAAACAGTGAAAACGGTGGGAAGGCAGGAGAGGGAATCTTTCAAAGTCCCCAGAAAAGTGCAGGATCTGATCCCCATAAGGCGCGTCTACAGTGACGGGATCTTTCTGGTGGGAAAGGACAAATATACGAAGTGTTACCGTTTCGATGATATCAATTACGCTGTGGCAGCGAGATCTGACAAAGAGGCGATGTTCCTGCAGTACTGCGAGATCCTGAACTCTTTTGACAGCGGCGGTACGACGAAGATCACTGTGTGCAACAGGCGTATGGACAAGCGGGATATCGCAAGGGACATCCTGCTCCGAAAAAAGAAAGACGGCCTCAATGACTACCGCATGGAATACAACAAGATACTGGTGAGCAAAGCTCTCGGTCAGTCGGCCATGGTGCAGGACAAGTATCTGACCATATCCGTTTTTAGAAACAGTGTGGAGGATGCCAGGACGTATTTCGCAAGGGTGGGGGCAGAACTGCAGCTCCGATTCAGTAAGCTCGGATCGCGCCTGTCAGAACTGGATGCAGAGGAGCGACTGAAGATCCTTTTCGGGTTTTATCGTGTAGGTGAGGAATCAGACTTCCGATTCAGTCTGGAGGAGGCAGCAAAGCGCGGTCACAGTTTCAAGGACTATATATCTCCAGACAGCATCGAGGTGGCGGATGATCACTTCAAGCTGGGAGACAAGTACGGACGGGTGCTGTTTCTCAAAGATTATGCGGCATATATCAGGGATGATCTTGTGACGCTGCTCACGGATATCTCAAGGAATCTCATGCTGAGCATCGATGTGATCCCCATCCC
>CAMOWO010000102.1 GCA_946628525.1 uncultured Bacillota bacterium
TGCCGATCACTTCTTCCGGGATGCAGTAGGATCCGGGTATGTGGCCCCGGTTATACTCTTCCGGTCTTCGCACATCCACGATGCACACATCGGGATCCCGATCCATGATCTTGATGGCTTCCTTCTGTGATATCGACTTGAAACCTTTTTTCTTAAAACCAAACATCAACTACACTCACTTTCTTTTTTCTCCGGATTGTTCATACGGATCTGCGGGATTTTACCATATGTTTTCAAGCTTATATATATAGTTCTGTCTCTTGATGTCGCCCTTTGATGATCGTATGGATCGGTACATGCCGATGTACCACTGGTTCGTCTTCTCATCTCTGAACAGGCATTCCAGTTCAAAGATGTTCTTTCCTTTGCCCTGCGGGATCTTCACGCGTCCCACCATTTTACCGCTCAAGGTGCGGATGGTGATCAGGTTGTAGTGCAATCCCCCGTCGAAACTTTGCAGATCGTAGAGGTACCCACCGTCGGTGTAGAGGCCCTGGGACATCAGGGCGGATATGTTCTTCGTGATCGGGATCTTCTTCTGAGAGCCGAAGGATCTGCTCAGCCGAACGACTTTGCTGGAGTTTCCCATCACCTTCAGGAAGTACTGCTTCTTCGCTCTGTTATAGGCAAGGCCCGAGATGCCTTTGTACTTGACGCCGAGCTTAGATCTCTTGATGTTCAGCTTCTTCTGTCCGGTGACTTTCAGGGTCTTCGGGTTGACGAAGACGATCCGTTTCTTGTCGCTTTTGCCTTTTGGCATCACCAGTCTGTTGCGCTTCGTGTCGTAGGTTATGGTGTTGGCGTGGCAGGTGCCTTTGAGGGCCTTGGAGACCTTCAGAACTTTCATGTCCCTGAGACGGACTTTGACGATCTTGATCTTCTCCACGTTGCGGTTATAGAGGGTCATGTAGGCGATCCCGTTAAAGGCACAGGCGCCCTGGATGGTGTCGTACTTGAAGGATTTCTGCTTCGCCTTCGTCCTCAGCTCCCAGTGGTATTTGCCGGACTTCACAAGGGTCAGCTTCGCATTCTTCATCACGATGACGGTGCGGGATACTGCGCCGGAGAGTACATCCGCCTTGACCTTGAAGGTGTACCGGCTGCCCGGAGTCAGGTTCTTCACGATGAAGCTGTTCTTTTTCGTCGTGCCGATCTTCTTCGCTTTGCCCTTTATGATTCGGTATATCGTGTAGGAGCCTTTGTAGGTTTCGTCCTTGTTCCATGTCAGTCTGATCTGCCGGAACTGGACGGACCTGGCCTTCAGGCCGGTGACCTTATGCTTGACGTTGGCTGCTTCCGTGGTAGCCTCCTGAGTTGTGGTCTCGGTCTGCTCGGTCTGTTCTGTCTGTGTATTTGGTGTAGAGTCCGTTACTTCCCCGGACGCTTTCGGTTCCCCTTGTGCATCATTTACGTTGTCCAGTGGCTCTTCCGGCGGGGTCACCGGATCCTGGACAAGCGGCTCTGCCTGCTCTGTATCCGGCGCAGGCGTTTCTTCTGCAAAGGCCGGTCCTCCGGATAATCCGAAGCAGCTCAGAAACATGATGACCGCTGTAAATATTGTTATCGTCTTTCTCATTCTGTATGCTCCTTGTTTTAAATATTCCTTCTAAATTATACTACAGGATGCCTGGTTTACAAAACATGGATTTCTATGGTTCGCAGCTGCCGCAAGGCTCGTATCCCTGTTCCATGAGCTCGATCCTCGTGGACTCTACCACTTCCTTGTTGTGCTCTGCGATGGTGCCCACGCTGGAGCAGGACGGGTAATGGAATTTCATGCTGCTGGTGTTGAGCACGTAGGTCCGTTTGAACGCGCTTCGGGACACCGCCTGCTCATCGTTTACCGTCATGGCGCCCGTCTTATAATTGATGGTGTGGCCCGGGCTCACGTTGAAACAGAACACGTTATAGGAGACGCCGCGTCCCCTGTCCTCGACGGACTCCGCCTGCATGTGCACGCCGGAGCAGACCATGTTCTTGCCCTCGAAGACCGGCGTCACTTCGTAGACTACGTGATTTCCCGTCTCATCGATATACTTTGCCACCTGTTCCTCAAAGGGGAGCATCCCTTCCACGTTCATGTAGTGGGAACCCGTCACAAGATTGCTCTTATTCTCGTTCTCGGCAGAGAGGGTCCATGCGATGAGGTGGCATCGTTCCCACCCCTGGCCGGACTTCCAGCCCGATGGATGGATCGATGAGATGTCGCCCCGATGCTCCTCAGGACCCGGCCTCGTCTCCTCCGAAAGGTTCGCGATGCAGGTGGTGCAGCGTCCCCTTCTGTCCAGCGCACCGTACTGCTCAAAGGATTCCCCTTTCTTGTACTTCTCGTCGATGACCGGCTTTCCGCCGTTGATCTCTACATAGGGATCCCCCGTGTATTCCGGCACTTCGAAGGCCCCTTGTTCATCCTGATCTCCCGGCAAACTGCAGGAACTCATGCAAAGGATCATGATCCCTATCAGTATCGCCGACATCCATTTCTTCATATTTTTCCCTTCCCCTTCTGTCAAATCATATATGATGCATCTTACAGCCTCTCGGCAGATGCGATATCGCAAATGTTGATCGTATTGTCTCCGACGATGATCTCCTGTTTCCCGCCGCCGGGAAACCCGATGCTCCCGGTGACCGTAAGGTATTCCCCTTCGTCGTAGTAGCAGATTTTCACCGGATCTCCCTCCTTCAAAGAGAGGAGCACTCTGTTCAGTTCTTCTGCCGCATCTTCTGCCAGTTCACGCTTTCCCACAAGCCCCATCTCCCGTTCCTTTCGGGCAAGGGCCTTATCCAGCCCTGTGACGGCTGCAAAGGGGCTGAACTGTTTCGCCCGCTCTTCGATGGGCATCTTGCTTCTGATCTTATTCCCCACTTTTGTGTCCTCCGATCTGGCGGTTCCGCTCTCTCGTGGTCCCGGCCTTATCAAGGTTCGTCCCCTTCAAAATAGCATTCTTGCCAAACTTCTTCTTGATATCGAGAAGTGCCTTCTGCACATCCTTCTCCGGATTTTCCGCCTTGCCCATGTCAAATAGACTCAGCTGCCGCTCTCCCGTATCCTCGGTGGTGTTGTTACAGGAAATGTTGAACCGCCGCACCATCTTCGTAGGGTCGATGATCCGCTCATACAGCGCCACCACCTCCGGGACGATCCTTTCTGCAGAGTTGGATCCTCCTTCGAAACGAACCGTTCCTCTCTCTCTGAGATCCTGGTAAGGCTTCGCGTATCCCGCCGAGATCGTGACAGAGGATGTCACCAGATTCTTCTCCACCAGCTGCAGGCAGAGAAGATCCATCATTTCCCGAACGATGATGCTCCCCTCCCGGGTGGTGTAATCCCTCATGAGCACCTGACCGCTTGTCAGGCTGTTGGTCTTCGGCTTGTATTTTTTGATGTCCGCGATGGTCACCGGCTCCCGGCCCCAGGCGTGGTCGATGAGAAGCTCCGCATCGATGCCGAACATATCGTACA
>CAMOWO010000103.1 GCA_946628525.1 uncultured Bacillota bacterium
CGTTTCGGCTTCTCGCCATGCCACTCATATTCCTGGCGGGAGTCATGATCGTGTACCCGGACATGAGCCTGTTATGCAAAGTGATCGTCGTGGAGATGGCCACACCCGTTGCCGCGTGCACCGCGATCTTCTCCCAGCAGTACGATGGAGACGTCGCGTTTGCCACAAAAGGCGTCATGCTGTCCACGGTCCTGTCCATTCTGACACTGAGCGTTTTCGCGGTGATCGTAGAGATCATCTGAGGCAGCCGCTGCCTCGTTTGAAGGTTGTATGAAAAGGAGTGTTTATTAATTGAAGTTATCTGAAAGAGTGGCGAAAATGGAATTTTCGCCAATTAGGAAGTTTACAACAAAAGCATTACAGGTTCAGGAAGAGGGCAAGAAGATCTACTTCGTGAACATCGGCCAGCCGGATCTGGAGACCCCGGACGGCTTCATCGATGCTGTAAAAAATTTTGATGATAAAACAGTAGAGTATCAGCAGTCCAGAGGTGATTCGGAGCTTCTCGACGCAGTGATCGGCTACTTCAGGCATTACGGTATAGAACTGACCCAGGAGAACATCCTGATCACGAACGGCGGCTCGGAAGCGCTGACCCTTGTGTTCACATCCATCCTCGATCCCGGCGACGAGATCATGATGGCGGAGCCGTTCTACACGAACTACGCCACATTCTGCGAGTCCGCCTGCGGCAACATCGCGCCTGTACACACAAAGGCTGAGGACGGCTACGCATGGGCCGACAGAGAACTCCTCGAAAAGTCCATCACGCCGAAGACAAAGGCGATTTGCTGTACGAGCCCCGGCAATCCTACGGGCTGCGCGCTGACGATCGACGAGATGCGCGTCGTCGGCCAGTTCGCAAAGGATCACGATCTTTGGATCGTGGCGGACGAGGTGTACAGAGAGTTCGTGTACGATGATGGACCGGCGGTATCCTTTGGGCAGCTGGAAGAGTTCGCAGACAGACTGGTGATCATCGACTCCGTATCGAAACGATACTCCGCCTGCGGCGCCCGCGTCGGAGCAGCGATCAGCAAGAACAAGGACCTCATGGACGGCCTCTTGAAACTGGCACAGGCACGCCTTTGCTCGCCGACACTGGAGCAGCGCGGAGCGGCAGCCCTCTACAGGCTGGAACCTTCGTACTACGACGAGGCGGTGAAGGAATATAAATCGAGAAGAGACGCTGCATACGAAGAGATCTCCAAGATCCCGGGGGTCATCTGCCGCAGACCGAGCGGGTCCTTCTACCTGATGGCGAAACTTCCGGTCGATGATATCGAGGATTTCCTGATGTTCATGCTGGAGGAATTCGAAGACAAAGGGGAGACGGTGCTCTTCACGCCGGCGGAAGGCTTCTACAAGACGCCGGGGCTGGGAAGAGATGAGATCAGACTGGCTTACGTCCTTGAAGCGGATAAGATGAGGCGCGCGGCCGAGCTTATCAGGCTGGGACTTGAAGCATATAAGGCAAGGTAAAGCGTAGATTCAAAGGAGGTGCATCACATGCCACATATCGATGTAAGTTTATATCCGGGCAGGACGCCGGAAATCAAAGAAAGCATAGCTTCTAAGATCGAGGAACTCTTCATAGATGAGCTGGGATTCCAGCCGGATCACGTGTCGGTGTCCCTCACGGATACAGACAAGGAAACATTCACAGAGGATGTTCTGAAGAGAGTCGATCGCGAGAACGTGATCATCGAATCAGAACTCATCACAAAATAGCAAAACGCGAGGCTGCCCGGGCTGGTGGGCGGCCTCTTTTATTGTATAAGGAAAAACGACGCGGGGTTGGTTTTTTGCGCGGATGCTCATGAGGGGAAACCGGCGGCTACAAGCACCGGATGGCTGTCTGCTACGATAGAGGCACAAGAAGGGACTGCATATGAAAGGAGAAGAGCCATGTCAAATACATTGTTATCAGAACTTTTGGAAGCACGTGAGGTCGTGAAAGAAGCATATGTGCATTACGATAGGGCAGACGATTTGGAGGCCGGAGCGCAGGTGGAAAAGAAAAAGACCAAGCGCAAGATGATCATCGGTATCATCGCCTGGCTTGCATTCTGGCCTGTGCTGTCGGAAGGCGGAGCTATTATAGGGACGCTGATCAGCCTGGCGTATATCGGCGTGCTCATCGCGTTCATCAAGTACATCCGCAATAATTCCAAGGCTGACGAGATGACGGAGCAAGCAGCAAAAGAGACGGAGGTCGCAAGGAGCATCATCGATCGCAATGAAGAGAAACTGACATTCCTGCCGAGGGACTACTGGTATCCGGCGGCGGTGGAGTACATGATCAAAGTGGTGCAGGCCGGCAGGGCGAGTGATCGGAATCAGGCGCTGGCGATGTGCGATGAGCAGATCCACAGGTGGAACCTGGAAGCGCAGAATGAAGCGATGCGCGAAGAAATGGCGATGCAGTCAGGGACGCTGAGAGGCATCGACAGAGCAGCGACAGCAAGCGCAGTGGCGAACTTGATGAATACGATATCGAAATAAAAAGTCCTCCTCCTGTCCCATAGACATGATTGTTGTATGGCGATTTGAATAATGATAAAATATTAATGGTCAATAATCATCGAACTAGGAACAGGAGAATATCATGAGAAGAGAAACGATGGACAGGAAGAGACTGCCGGCACTGCTTTGCATAATGGCAGCAGCGTTCACCCTTTGCTTCTGGGCGTGGAATGCGGACGCGGCGTATGCCGAAGAAACGGTGGAGCCTTTCGCTTTGAACGTTACAGAAATGGAACTCAATGAATACGGGGACTCGTACAAGATCGAGGCTGAGAGCGGGGATATCGACGATGTCGTGAGCAATGAGAACCCGGAGGTCGCAACGGTCAAAGAAGTCTCCGACGAAGACTATTATGCAGTCATTCCGAAGAGTCCTGGAACCACAGTGGTCACGTTCGAAGGAGAGGATGGGAACTACGAAACGCAGCAAGCTTCTGTGACGATCACGGTGACGGATAGTTACATTGAGGGCTACAAAGCCAAATATCAGCCGCTGCTCAAGACGGCTGTGCCTGATGAGGTGGAACCCGGAGATACCTGGGCAGACTTTTGCTTCAAGACAGACGGATTTGGAGATGACGCCGATGAACTTACAGGAACGTTGACTTTGAATGGCGTTACATATGAGGGCGAGGAGGGCTTCACTGATCTGGGCAACTACAAAATGATGCACTTCATCGAGATTCCTGCACTCAAGAAGAACAACGTGCTGGAATGCGTTTTCAGATGCGGACCATGTGAGTACGCGACGTCATACACAGTTAAGGCAGCTAATCTGCCCGCCAAGATCAAGGATGGCGAAGCCATTG
>CAMOWO010000104.1 GCA_946628525.1 uncultured Bacillota bacterium
TCCGTCTCCACGCATACCTGCGCGATCTTCTCAAGGTCAAATGGTCCCTTGTCTCCCGGATGGGTGAGGATCGCGATGTCGTTGTTTCTGAGACAGTTTACGATCATCTCCGTGTTTGACCGCTCAAGGGACTTCTCGCCGATCCGGATGCCCTTGTTCCAGAGCCAGTTTCGGATCATATTGCCGTCCCACACGCCGAAGTGGTAGCCGGCGATGACGAAGTCGAACTCTTCGAACTCCTCCGGTCTGATGTCCAGGTACGGCGCTGATTTGAGGGTGTTGGCCTCCACGCTCATGTACACCTTCATCTTCGGGTACTTCACGTTCATCTTCTCGATGTCGTTTCTCATGTTCACGAAGTCTTCCCGAGCCACCCCATAGAACAGGTGCCCCGGTCCATGGTCGCTGATGGCCAGGCACTTCAGACCTTTGTTGAAGGCCTCCCTCGCGTTGGCCTCCACGGTGCCTTTGCCGTGGGAATACGGTGTGTGTGTATGTAAATCGTAGACAAGTTCATACCTGTCTACGATGCTTTCGATTCTGTCTTTATCCAATTATGCGTACCTCCGGCTGGAGTTCGACTCCAAAATCATTAAGTACTTTTGCCTTCACGATATCCATCAGTTCCAAAATATCCGTGGCCGTCGCACCGCCTATGTTGATCACGAATCCGCTGTGCAGCTCCGACACCTGCGCGCCGCCTACCGTCAGACCTTTGAGGCCGGCATCCTGGATCAGCTTGCCGGCGAAGTAACCTTCGGGTCTTTTGAAGGTACTTCCTGCACTCGGGTACTGCACTGGCTGCTTTGAATTGCGCTTGGCTGTGAGTTCTGCCATGGTTTCCTTGATCTGCTCTTTGTCTCCCGGCGTCAGTCTGATCTCGGCTTCCACCACGATATCTCCGCTCTCCTGAAGGATGCTGTGGCGGTAACCCAGATCCAGTTCTTCTACGTTGAGGATCCTGTCAGAGGATCCGTCTGCTGAGATCACCCGCACCTTCACCAGAACGTCCTTCATCTCTCCGCCGTAGGCTCCTGCGTTCATGAAGACCGCGCCCCCTACGGATCCCGGGATGCCTGATGCGAACTCAAAGCCCGTGAGGCTGTCTGCCAAAGCCTGTCTTGCCACCACCGAAAGGAGTGTGCCGCTTCCGCATATGAGCGCATCGCCCTCTCTTCTTACGCCTTCGAATGCTTTGCCGATCCGCACGACGACACCGTGGTATCCGCTGTCGCGAAAGAGTACGTTCGTTCCGTTCCCCAGGACAAAATGCGGGATGTCCTCTGCGTGCAGGAAAGCGAGCAGCTGTTTCAGACTCTCTGCGGAATCCGGCTCTGCAAGGACGTCCGCCTTGCCCCCTGCCCGAAATGACGTGTATTCTGACATGTCTGCGTCCGTATGGACGTTCTGCTCTCCTGCAATGTCTGCTATTCTTGTTATGATGTCTTTATTCATTGTCAATATGTTCGTCCTTTGCTTTCTGAGACCTCATGGCCTGCTTTTCGTGTCTTTCTTTGTTGACTTTCTTGATCTTGTTGGCTTTTCGCTGTTTCGAGATGAGCTTCGCGATGCCCTTTCTCTCTACCGGTGCTCTGTCCACCGTCCGGTAGGAGTCGATCTTGTAATCCACCAGGGAGGAGGAGAATCCTTTCTCTTCAAGCCTCCTGTTGACGTAGTTCGTTCCGTAGTAGAATATGACGGCGAATACCGGGATCGCGATCACCATGCCTACGACGCCAAAGATGCCGCCGCCCACCAGTACTGCGAAGAGTACCCAGAAGCTGGCGAGTCCCGTGCTGTCGCCCAGGATCTTCGGTCCCAGGATGTTCCCGTCGAACTGCTGCAGCAGCACCACGAAGATCACGAAGTACAGGGCATGCCACGGTGATACCAGAAGCAGCAGCAAAGCTGATGGTATGGCTCCGATGAACGGACCGAAGAACGGGATCACGTTGGTGATGCCTATGATGCAGCTGATCAGCAGGCTGTATTCCCATCCGAAGATGCTCATGCAGATGAAGCAGATGAGTCCGATGATCGCCGAATCGATGAGCTTACCGCTGATGAATCCGCCGAAGGCCTTGTTAGTGTATCTTCCGAAGTCCAGGATGCCGTTGGCTGTCTTCTCCTTGAAGACCGCGAAGAGTCCCTTCTTGATCTGGCCTGCGAATATATCCTTACTGTTGAGGAAGTAAACGCTGATGATGATCCCGATGAGGATGTTCTTCACCAGGTTCACTGCTCCGATTATGCCGGAGGATATGCCTGTCGCAATGGTGGTGTAGTGCGGCAGGAATGACTCCGTCGCGAATTTGATGAGATTGTCGGTACTGTCGTTGATGTACTGCGTGATCTTGCTCTCTGCGATCGGGAATTTATCCATCCTCGCATCGATCCAGCTGATGACGATCTGCCGCAGTGTCGGCAGCTGATCCACGACATTGACGATACTGTCATAAAGTCCCGGGATGATCATCCAGGATACGCCCAGGATGACGGTAAAGAGCACGGCAAGAGACACCACGGTCCCCGCCAGCTTCGACATGAACAAGTCTTTTTTGAACTTGCGGTCACCCTTGTTGAATAATCTGTATACGCCCCGGACCACGCCGTTATAGATCGGGCAGAGAAGATAAGCGATCACAAATCCCCAGATGAATGGAGAAAGGATCCCACGCAAAGTGGAGAAGCTCGCCTTCGTCGATTCCAACCTCAAAAGGCAGAAAAATACCAGCATCGATGCGATGATCACCAAGAATGCTGTTACTCCCCATTTGATATTGTTCTCATCAAGTCTAACCTTCATATCGTCAATAACGCCTCCTTATTCAGATATATTCTACAATACTTTAGTGTCAAAGTCTTGTTATTTTTATGCATGGTTGTCATTTTTTATTTTTTTGCCCTCAAATACTTGAATTTATGCATATCTAATGTATAATGAATGAAGAATTTCTCATGTTTATGCATCCATTTTGCATAAATATTCATGAATTACGTATATTATCGGAGGTTACGAAATGGCAAAAGAAAAAGTCGTTCTGGCTTATTCAGGCGGACTTGATACCACAGCGATCATCCCCTGGCTGAAAGAGAATTATGGTTACGATGTAGTGTGCTGCTGCGTAGACTGCGGACAGGGAGAAGAACTGGACGGTCTCGAAGAAAGAGCGAAGTACTCAGGCGCAGCTAAGTTATATATCGAAGATGTCGTCGATGAATTCGCAGAGGATTTCATCATGCCTTGCGTACAGGCAGGCGCCGTATATGAGAACAAGTATCTGCTGGGAACAGCAATGGCTCGTCCTGTTATCA
>CAMOWO010000105.1 GCA_946628525.1 uncultured Bacillota bacterium
CGAGGAGCGCACCGCCGACCTGCGCACCGCCCAGCACGAACTGATACGCCAGGAGAAGATGGCCACCGTGGGTAAGCTCACCCAAGGCCTCGTGGACCGCATCCTCAACCCGATGAACTACATCATCAACTTCTCGAAGATGTCGAACAACCTGCTGAAAGACCTGCGGGAAGACATCGAACTCAACCAGGACGGTTTCGACAAGGATGACTACGATGACGCGCAGGACGTGCTCGGCATGCTCGGGGAGAACCTCCAGAGCGTGGAGCGGTACGGCCAGAACGCCTCGCATCAGGGCAACATATACGCCGCCGTCTGAAACATAGAGAATGTTCTCCAGCAGTGCGAATCCCACAGCGACCGTTACGCCGTAGACGATGCCGTCGAATCTGTAGTCAAAGGCGCGGTTTCGCCATGACCCCAGAAACAGCAGTGCGAACTTGGAGATCTCCTCACAGAGGGCAGCCGACAGGAATGCGTTCCCCGCAGCGTAGGCGAGCTTCGGTGTCGTCGGGATAAATGCATCCATGCGCAGTTCAAGAAACATGGCCGGAAGACACGACAGCGCCCCGAAGATCACCAGCTTCACGATGAGGCTCGTCGGCTCACTCTCGACCTTGTCTTTTCTGTAGATAAAAATAAGGATCAGTATGCCCGGTATCAGGGCAAGGAACATCAGATATGATGACATAACTGTACCACCTTTCTCTTATGGTACAATTTTACCACGAAATACCAGTTTTGACGATATCTAAAAAATGGCCTTCCGCCGCCCGTTATAATGCTGCTGCCTGCTTCCCGCCATCCGCTGACTCGAAAGCCTCCCTGAGCCTGAGACAAATCTCATGCATCTTGTCTTCCGGGATCGTGGAGATCCCCATGAGCACCTGCTGCGGCGGACAGAGTTTCTGATCCCAGTATAGCGGTCTGGTGGAATATAAACGGATGCCACAGTCCGAAGCCCTGTCGATCAGCTCCTCCTGTGTGAGAAACTCCCCCGACTGCTGCCGTACAAAAAACTCCACGAGCAGATGCATACCCGCCTTTCCGCCCTGTATGCGCACATCTTCTCCGAAAACGTCCTCCAGCGCGGTGATGAGCGCGCGCATTTTTCGTCTGTATGCGGTACGTATCCTGTTCACCTGCTGCTCGAAATATCCCTTCTCGATGTAGATCGCGAGGATCTGCTGCAGGATGATGTTTACCTGTCCATTGTACCTGTAGTAAAAATCGTGGTATCTCTGCATCAGATCAGGCGGGAATACGATATAGGCCAGACGCATTCCCGGGGACAGGGACTTAGAGAATGTTCCCGTATAAATAATGCGTCCCCCATTATCCATGGACTGCATCGAAGGGATCGGGTTCGTATAGTATCTGAGTTCACTGTCGTAGTCATCTTCCAGGATATAGCTGCCGGTCTGCTGCGCCCAGTTGAGAAGCTGCATGCGTTTACCTGCCGAAAGGACCGCCCCTGACGGGAACTGATGCGACGGCGTGAGATACAAAAGGTCCACGTGTTTTCCTTCCAGCGGACGTATATCGATCCCGTCTTCTTCCACCGGAATGGCGGAAACTTCAAAATTCCGGTTCATGAACACTTTGCGGATCCCGTCGTATCCCGGATCTTCCATCACAAAGCTCATGCCTGTCCTCGCGCCCCCGTCCGAAAAGATATTGGCGATGATTTCCATGGAGAACTGGTGTCCGCATGTGATCAGGATCTGCTCAGGGCTGCAGTCTACGTTCCTTGCCTGTTTGAGATGGCTGCATATCGCTTCTCTGAGCCGCATCTCTCCGTCTTTTTCGGGGTATACAGCGATATCCCCGTTCTCCAGTCTCAACAGAGCCTCCTTCATGCAGCTGCCCCACTTGCGATATGGGAAAAGCTTGTTTTCCATTGAGCCGTATACGAAATCATATTCGTAAGTCTGTTTCTTCTGCCTCTCAGGCCCTTTGCGGCTCTCTGATCCATGCGATTCCGGAAGGTAAGGCAGATCGTTTACGACGAAGCCGCTTCCCGGGACTGCCTCGACATACCCCTCGTCCTTCAACTGCTGGTATGCTTTGTCCACCGTGTTCCGGCCGACTGCCAGTTCTGCTGCCATAGTCCTTGTCGGGACGAGTTTTGAACCTGCCGGCATCTGTCCGGTCTTGATTTGCTCCACAAGCTGTTCATATACCTGCTCGTACAGTGATGTTTTTGATGTTTTATCGATATAGATCATCTCAGATTGGCTCCCTGTTTTTTTAAATAATTGGCACTTTTATACCATCCACTTTCATAGTATACTATGAACAACTTACAGGACACAATAAGTCGGATCAAGGAGGATCATGATATGTTCAGAGAAATGAGAAGAGAGAAGCAGGCACTTACGAAGGAACAGTGCATCGAGATGCTTATAAATGAGACGAGAGGTGTACTTTCTGTTATCGGAGACGACGGTTATCCGTATGGATTCCCGATCAACCACTACTACGATGAAGAGGACGGCAAGCTCTACTTCCACGGAGATAAGATCGGCCACCACATCGACGCCATCAAGGCCGACCCGAAAGTATCCTTCTGCGTATACGGCCAGGACGAGCAGCGGGAAGATGACTGGGCGTACTACGTCAAGAGCGTCATCTGCTTTGGCAAGGCGGAGATCATCGAAGACTACTCTCACGCCATGAAGATGTGCTACAAACTCTGCAAGAAGTTCCCTTGCACAGAAGAATACATCAAAAAAGAATTCGACGCGGACGCCCACAGGACCCTCGTATTCGCCATCAACATCGAACACATGACAGGTAAACTCGTCCACGAAGCATAGACACGATTCTCAATATTAACAACAGCGCCTCCTGTGCTATTATAAGCATAGGAGGCGTTACTATGTTATTATCACACTCTGACAGTCTCAAAATTCCATCGTTGCATCCCGGAGGGTGACGTACATCATGTCATTCACTTCGGAATATACCATCGTAGAGGACATCTTATCTACCTCTTATCAACCCATAAAGATAACATAAACCAAACATCAGGACATCCACCGCCACGATGGTGGAGCCTACCGGTGTTCCTGCCAGGATCGAGATCAGGATCCCCACCAGTGCACAGATGACCGACAGAACAGCCGAGCAAATGGTCACTTTGAGGAAGCTGCTGTAGACCCTCATGGCGGACAGTGCCGGGAACACGACGAGTGCTGATATGAGCAGTGCTCCCACCAGATTCATGGCCAGCACGATGATCACAGCGATGACCACGGCGATCATGAGATTGTATCTTTCG
>CAMOWO010000106.1 GCA_946628525.1 uncultured Bacillota bacterium
AGGAGAGCACCACCCACATGATCGAATCCGACGATAAACTGGGAGAGATCAGCTTCGGCGATCACACCGTCATCAAAGTCTTCGGGGACAACAGCCATCTGGCCGATCCCGACATCGAAGGGATCTGTCTGCTCTGCGGTAAGGACTTTTACTATATCGATCCACAGAATGCTCCGGGTATCTACGACGTGCTCCAAGGAGCACAGACTTCATTTACAGGCCACGGCCTGAAGCGCGACTACTACATGCTCATGAGAAAGCAGGACCTTTCTTTTGAGACGGGATTCGATACGGAGATCGCCCAGTACGTGCTGGACTCCGGAAGGAGCGACTACAGCCTGTCGATCCTTTGCAATGAATACCTCCATACGTCTCTTCAGGAGGAAGAGAAGTTCAAAGAAGAGCACGGACAGATGAGCCTGCTGGGAGATCATTCCGCGGAGAATGCAGAGTACGGGCTCGCGCTGTGTGTTGCCGTTTCCAATATCAGCAGCATCCAGAAGAACCTCATCGCCGAACAGGGACTGGAGAAAGTCCTCTACGACATCGAGCTTCCGCTGATCGAAGTAATGGCCGGAATGGAGAAGGAAGGCTTCCGCTGCGACAGAGGGTATCTGGAGACCTTCGGGGACACTTTGGACGGGGAGATCGAGAACCTCACACAGGATATATACGAGCGCGCAGGAGAGGAGTTCAACATCAGATCAACCCAGCAGCTAGGAGAGATCCTCTTTGAGAAGATGGGACTTCCGGCAGGGAAGAAGACGAAGCGGGGATACTCCACCAGCGCGGAGGTTTTGGAGAAGATAAGAGATAAGGATCCTATCGTTGACAAAGTCCTGGAATACAGGACCCTTACGAAGCTCAAGAGCACCTACGTGGAGGGTATGCTCCCGCTGATCGGTGCTGACGGTAAGGTGAGGGCCCACTTCAATCAGACTGTTACTACAACGGGCAGGATCAGCTGCACGGAGCCGAACCTGCAGAATATCCCGGTGCGTCAGGAACTGGGCCGGAAACTGAGAAATGCTTTCGTGCCGGAAGAGGCCTGCACACTTGTGGGTGCTGACTACTCCCAGATCGAGCTTCGCGTGCTGGCGCATATGTCGGGGGATGAAGCCCTCATCGGTGCATTCGAGAGGGGAGAAGACATCCACAGAGCCACAGCGGCCAACGTGCTGGGCATCGAAGAAAAAGACGTGACACCTTTGGACAGGAGCAGGGCCAAGGCCGTGAACTTCGGCGTCATTTACGGCATGAGCGCCTTTGGGCTCTCGTCGGAACTGCACATCACTCGCAAAGAAGCGGAGGAGTACATCGCCCAGTATTTTGCAAAGCATCCGGACGTTCGTTCCTTCATGGACGAGCAGGTCGAGATGTGCAAGGAGAAGGGGTTCGTGACGACGATGATGGGCCGCAAACGGTACATCAAGGAGATCAAGGCTTCCCAGTACATGGTGCGCCAGATCGGGGAACGTCTGGCCATGAACACGCCGATCCAGGGGACGGCGGCGGATATCATAAAGATCGCCATGATCAAGGTGTACAGAGCGCTTAGAGAAGAAGGTATGAAGTCGAGACTCATCCTGCAGGTACATGATGAACTGATCATCAACACGTATCTGGAGGAGCAGGAAAGAGTGGAGCGCCTTCTTACAGAGAACATGGAGAGCGCCTGCAAGCTTGCGGTCAAACTGAAGGCAGACCTCAACGAAGGGGATAACTGGTATAAATTGAAATGATGAAAGAAACGACGATAATCGGCCTTACGGGAGGGATCGGCACCGGCAAGTCCACAGCCGCATCCTACCTCGTATCCAAAGGCTTCCGGCACATCGATGCCGACGCAGTGAGCAGAGACCTGACAAAGGACGGAAGTCCGATGCTTCAAACCCTTGACAGGCTCTTTGGGCCATCGGGGGAATGGGGCGAAGAAGGATACGAGATCTTGAATCTTGACGGCCCCCTCAACAGACAAGCCACGGCGGATCTCGTGTTCAACGATCCCGTCAAAAAAGAAAAGTTCGACGAGGTGATGATCACTGAGATCGTCCGGATCATTGATGAGCAGGTGAAGGCATACCGCGAAGAAGGTGGCATGCCTGTGCTTCTTGATGCACCGCTTCTTTTTGAGGCGGGACTTCAGACGCGCTGCGACCGGGTGCTTCTGATCGTGGCGGACATGGAAGTCCGCATCGCCAGAGTCTGCGAGCGGGACGGCATGACGCCTCGCCAGGTCCGGGACCGCATCGACAATCAGATGAGCGATGAGGAGAAGAAAAAGAGGGCAGACATCATCGTGGACAACTCCGGAGACAGGCAGCATCTTTATGATCAGCTGGATGAATTCATGGGAACGCTCGGTCTTTGATTATTTTTCTCGCGCTGTGAAATTTATCATTGACAAGAGTGCTCCGAATGAGTATTATAGTTAAGGTACGAACGACGTACATATGCGGCCTTGGCGGAATAGGCAGACGCGCACGTTTGAGGGGCGTGTGGGAGACCGTACCGGTTCAAGTCCGGTAGGCCGCACCATGATGATCGGCAATCGATATCAGATCGGTTGCCGAATTTTTTATTTAAGAATAGTTAGTCTAACATGTTGTCATAATGTACTGTTTTGGTATAATAACTAAGTGAGTTTCAACTAATTACGGAGAAAAGCAGTGTTAGCAAAATTCAGCGTTAGAAAACCACTGACGATACTTGTCGCTGTGATCATCGTTCTCGTGTTCGGCGGCATATCTGTAAATAAAATGACACCGGATCTATTCCCAAGTGTGGATACACCGGTGGTCATCGTCATGACATCATATCCCGGGGCAAGTCCGGAGGAGGCGGAGACGGAGATCACGAAACCAATGGAGCAGTCTCTTGCCACGCTTGCCAATCTTGAAGAGATCAATTCCGTGTCCGGCGACAACTATTCCATGATCCAGATGAACTTCACCGATGGGGTGGATATGGACGTGGTGTCCGTGGACATCAGCCAGAAGATCGACCAGATCGAAGGGCTCCTTCCGGAGACAGCCAGTGCGCCGGTGGTGATGAAGATGAGCATGGACATCATGCCATCCGTCATTGCTGCGGTAGAGATGGGCGACAAGTCTCCTGCGGAGATCTCCAAGATCGTAGAGGACGACCTCATGACGCCGCTGGAAGGTGTTGAGGGCGTAGCCACTGTCAACGCCATGGGACTGGTAGAGACCGACATCCAGGTGGTGCTCTCGCAGGACAAGATCGATAAGATCAACGACAAGATCCAG
>CAMOWO010000107.1 GCA_946628525.1 uncultured Bacillota bacterium
TGGCTCGCCTCATTCAGTCTGTCCGCCGTCTCCTGGGCTTCCTTCGTGATGAGCTGGGCATCCAGTTCCGCGTTCTTGAGCAGGATATCCGCCCTCTTGTCTGCGCTTGCTGAGATGTCGGCCATCAGCGTCTTCGCCGTCTCCAGCGTCTCAAGGACCGTCACTTCAGAACCCCTGTACCTCTCCAGCTCCTCCACCAGGCGGCTGTTCTCCTCCTTCGTCTGGCGAAGCTCCTCCAGAGTCCTTTCGTAATCCATCATGATCTCATCCAGGAACTTATCCACTTCGTCCTCGCGGTATCCTCTGACACCCTTTGAGAACTGTTTCTCCTGAATATCGATAGGTCTAATCATTTCGTGTTCCTCCTACTTCCAAGGATTGAACTCTCCGCTGTCTTTGCCGAAGTACGGCTTGTTCTCGCCATCGGCTGTGATGTCAACGTTCTCCGGTGCGAATACGAAAATATTGTTCGCTACCTTCTGTACGTTGCCGTTGAGCGCATACGTCGCACCGCCCAGGAAGTCAAAGATCTTCCTGCCGGTGTCGCTCTCGATCTTCTCCAGGTTGACGATGATCGGCTTTCTTGCCTTCAGACTGTCAACGAGTTTCGGACATTCGTCGAATCCTTTCGGTTCGATGACGACCAACTTCAGCGCTGTCGTCAGTGCTTTTACTGCCTGATTGTTCATTGGTACCACATTGCTGCCGTAATCTCTCTTGGCAGCCTTCGCCTTCTCGGCTTCCCTTCTTTCGTAATAATTCGGTCTGTAATCTTCTTCGACTACATCATATTCATCATCTTCGTATTCGTCTTCAATACCTACTAAATCCTTGAATTTGCTGAATACACCCATTTCGTTCCTCCTGTTAATAAAATACGTTCAATATACTTACCTGTTACCGGTCTGCTTGCTGTAATCTCTCTCTCCGAAAATAGCGCTTCCCACACGGACCAGATTCGATCCGGCTTCGATGGCTACCGGGAAGTCGTGGGACATTCCCATGGAAAGATACTTGAAGTCGAGTCTCGGATGATCGATCTTACCGAACTGATCGTACTGCTCCTTGACCTCCGTAAAGTAGATCTTGATGTCCTCCGGATCATCCGCCTTCGGTGCCACGCACATGAGTCCTCGGATCCTTATGTTCTCACACTGCTCGAGGATATCATTGATGAGCCCCTCCGTCTCATCGAGGCTGATGCCGAACTTGCTCTCCTCCTGGGCGGAGTTCACCTGAAGGAGGATATCCATGGTCAGGTCCTTCGCGGCTGCCCTCTTGTTGATCTCCTTCGCCAGCTTGAGGGAATCCACGGAGTGGATCATATCCACCTTATCGATGATATATTTCACCTTGTTCGTCTGCAGATGTCCGATCATGTGCCATCTGACAGGCTTCACGCTGTCGAACTTGTCCATGATCTCCTGGACCTTGTTCTCGCCGATATCCGTGACCCCGTTATCGATGGCGATGTTGATCTCCTCCGGAGTCCTCGTCTTGCTCACCGCGCAAAGGGTGATGTCGTCGGCCTTCCTGCCGCAGCTCTCCGCCGCAGTTTTTATCTGCTCTCTTACGTTCTCTAGATTTCTGCCTATGTCTTCCAAGTTAGTTACCCTCCTTATCAGAGTCTTGATCCAGGTCCTTGCGCAGCGCGCTCTCCGGATGCTTCAGCACCTTGTCGTAGACGTCCACTGTATTGACCTGATTGCCCTCCGCATCGTAGTACGTCGTTGCTTTGAGCACTGAATTCACGCCGTCTGTGGATATCACCTTCACCGGTGTGAACTTATTGATCCCGTTCTTGTTGACGACGTAAACTCCTGCGACGCCGTCCTTCTCGATGATGCAGTCGTTGGAGCAGATGAGACCTTCATCCGCTCTGGCCACCACCGTCATCTCCACATCTCTCGTGTCCGTGAACGCTTCATAATATACGTCCAGACTGAAAATCACTCGCGCGAACGTCTTCTCTTCCTTCAGATAGTAGACCTTCGCACTCACATCGCCGGCAGGGAGCTTCAGCGTCACGCGGTCGCCCTTCTCGTAATGACTGGCGTCCGCCTTGTCCATCCAGCAGAGCACGAACCACTCATCGTCTCCCGATACCTTGTAGACCGGCTCCCCTTTGCTGATGGAGGAACGCTCCAGATTCACCGACTTAAAGTTCAGCGCCTCCACGGTTTCCTTGTCCAGCTTTGTCATCTTCTTCTTGGTGAACGTGCCTTCATACCCGTCCATGCTGAGGCTGAATACGCCGCTGATCGGAGCCTTGTAGCTCTTGGTGACGTTCTTGTAATCCCCCAGTCTGTCCGTGTAGGTGGAGAACCTGTTGTCCCTGTCCTCCTTGCTGCTGTCGTTCTTGACCTTGCAAAGCTTATGGCCCTTCTTCACCACGGTGCCGACTTTTTCTTTGTATTCGATATCTCCCGCTTCATCAGCGATGCATATGTGTTCTTCTTTGATCAGATACCCTGTGGTTTCACACGTCAAAGCCAGGTCGCCTACCTCAAGTACCTGGGTGGTCTCAAAGATCCCCGTCACCTTCGGAAGCACCTGGACAATAACATATAAAGACAGTAATATCGCGATATATATAAGTATTGCCCGTTTCGTCCCGGCAGTCATTCTCTTTTTCATGGATACATTTTACAACAATTGGATGTTCCTTGCAATTATTACAAGTCTGTTTTATCAGTTTCGCTGTTTAGAACTTCATCGATGATCTTCCGGTACGCCTTCGAAAAATCGTGCTCCTTCGCAAGATACGCCTCCAAAAGATCCGGCCGTCTCTCCTTTGTGAGCTCCAGGGCCTTGCGGAATTTCCACTCATCGATGAGTTTGTGGTTGCCGCTCACCAGCACCTCCGGCACCTCGATGCCTTCGTATTCCCTTGGCTTCGTGTACTGCGGGTGCTCCAGAAGTCCCGAGTATATGGACTCATCCAGAGCCGACTTCTCGTTTCCCAAAACATTCGGCAGCAGTCTCGCCACGGAGTCGATGAGCACCATGGCCGGCAGTTCTCCTCCCGTCAGGATATAGTCGCCGATGGAGATCTCCTCTGCGTCCCAGTAGTCGAGCACCCGCTGGTCCACGCCCTCGTAGTGCCCGCAAAGGATCACCAGTTCTTCCTCCTCCGAAAGTTCCCGGATCTTCTCCTCATCGAGTATGCGGCCCCTCGGAGACATGTAGATCACCTTTTTTGACTCTGCGCCCACGCTTCGCATGGCATCAAAAATAGGCTGCGCCATCATCACCATGCC
>CAMOWO010000108.1 GCA_946628525.1 uncultured Bacillota bacterium
TGTCAGGGTACTGCTTGTCATGTCAATGGATCACAGCTGATCGAGGAAGCCATCACGGAGCACCTCGGTATCCATGACGGAGAGACCACAGAAGATGGTGTCTTCACGTTGAACAACGTAGCGTGCCTCGGATGCTGCTCCCTGGCCCCTGTTATGATGGTCAAGAACGCGGAGGGCGATGAGACGTACGGTAATCTGACGAAGACGAAGGTCAAGGAGATCCTTGATGAGATCGGCGCGAGAACACAGGAGGTGGCAGAATGAGAGTCGTAGTAGGACAGGGGAGCTGCGGTATAGCCACCGGAGCGAAGAAGACAGCGGCTGAGTTCGAGAGACTCATTGCAGAGAAAGAACTGGACATCGAAGTAGGTGTTACGGGCTGCGTCGGTACATGTTACCTGGAGCCGATCGTAGACATCTACGATGATGAGGGCGAGCTGACACGTTATGTGAAAGTCCAGCCCGACAAAGTCGAAAAGATCGTCGAGGAGCATCTTGTGAACAACAATCCTGTAGAGGAGGATACCATCTCCGATGAGGATAAGGAGTTCGTCGGCAAACAGCAAAGGATCGTGCTGAGAAACTGCGGCGTCATCGATCCGGAAAACATCGACGATTACATCGCAAGAGACGGATATAAGGCCATCGAGAAGGTGCTCAGGACCATGAGACCGGACGATGTCATCAAAGAGATCAAGACTTCCGGCCTCAGAGGAAGAGGCGGTGCCGGATTCCCGACATGGTTCAAGTGGAACGCATGTTACAGAGCGCCGGGCGTCAACAAGTACCTCGTATGTAACGCAGACGAAGGTGACCCGGGAGCATTCATGGAGAGATCCGTCCTGGAAGGAGACCCGCATTCCCTCATCGAAGGAATGATCATCGGCGGATATGCCATGGGCGCGGTGGAAGGCGTCATCTACTGCCGTGCAGAATACCCGCTGGCCATCAAGAGACTTGAGATCGCGATGCAGCAGGCAAGAGAGAAGGGATACCTGGGCGACGACATTATGGGAAGCGGATTCAACTTCGATATTTCCATCAAAGCCGGCGCAGGTGCTTTCGTATGCGGCGAGGAGACCGCGCTCATCGCGTCACTGGAAGGCGAGAGAGGCATGCCGCGGCTGAAGCCGCCGTTCCCTGCTCAGAAGGGATACTGGGACAAGCCGACGGATATCAACAACGTCGAGACCCTGGCCAACGTTCCTTGGATCATCTATAACGGCGGAGAAGCCTTTGGTTCCTACGGAACGCAGAAGAGCAAAGGTACGAAGGTCTTCGCCCTTGCCGGCAAGATCAGCAAGGGCGGACTGGTGGAAGTCCCGATGGGCCTCACACTGAAAGATGTCATCTACGGCATCGGCGGAGGCATCAAAAAGAACAGACAGTTCAAGGCTGTACAGATGGGCGGTCCTTCCGGCGGATGTATCCCGGCAGACCTCATCGACACGCCTGTTACGTATGAAGATATCAACAAGACCGGCGCCATCGTCGGATCCGGCGGTATGATCGTCATGGACGAAGACACCTGCATGGTGGACATGGCGAGATACTTCCTGAACTTCACAAGAGACGAGTCCTGCGGCAAGTGCAACTACTGCAGGATCGGAACGAAGAGGATGCTGGAGATCCTGGAGAGGATCACAGAAGGCGAAGGCAAAGAGGGAGATATCGAACTTCTGGAAGAACTGGCCAACAAGATCAAAGACGGATCCATGTGCGGACTTGGACAGACGGCACCGAATCCTGTTCTCACTACACTCAAATACTTCAGAAACGAATATGAAGACCATATTTTCAACAAAAAGTGCACGGCGGGCTCCTGTAAGGCGCTCATAACCTTCAACATCACCGACGACTGCAAGGGCTGCACCCTTTGTAAGAAGAACTGTCCGGTGGATGCCATCTCAGGCGAGGTCAAAGAAAAGCACGTCATCGACCACGACAAGTGCATCAAGTGCGGCAAGTGCATCGATTCATGTAAGTTTGAAGCTATTATCAAAAAGTAGGAGATAGGAAATGGAGAAACTGAGAATCAATATCAACGGGAAGGAACTGACCGGGTACGCCGGACAGACGATCCTCGAGGTAGCCAGAGAAAACGGTATCTTTATTCCGACTCTCTGCTACGATGAAAGAACGAAGATCTACGGTTCATGCGGTATCTGCATGACGGAAGTAGAAGGAAACAATAAACTCTGCAAAGCCTGCGCGACGGCGATCGCACCGGGAATGGTGGTAAAGACGAATACGGAGAGAGTCATCGAATCCAGGAAGACGAACCTGGAACTGCTCCTTTCGAATCACGTGGGCGACTGCAGACCACCGTGCGTGAAGGCCTGCCCGGCCCAGACGGACTGCCAGGGTTACGTCGGTCTCATTGCCAACGGTGAGTATGAAGAAGCCAATAAACTGGTCAAGGACAAGATTCCTCTTCCGGCATCGCTGGGACGTGTATGTCCGCATCCTTGTGAAGCGGAGTGCAGAAGGGGACTCATCGACGAGCCGATCTCCATCCAGATGCTGAAGCGGTTCGTGGCAGATCAGGATCTCGAAAGCGCCAATGCGTTCGTCGCTGAGTGCGCAGAGGATACGGGAAAGAGCGTCGCCATCATCGGCGGCGGCCCGATGGGACTTTCGGCGGCATCATTCCTCAGACAGAAGGGACACGACGTCACGATCTACGAGGCCATGCCTAAGGCCGGCGGCATGCTCCGCTACGGCATCCCTGAATACAGACTCCCGAAGGAAGTCCTCGATCAGGAGATCGCCCTCATCGAAGCCAGCGGCGTGACCATCCGGACGGACTTCAAGATCGGAGAAGACATCTCCTTTGACGAGATCAGAAGAAGTTACGATGCCGTGCTCCTGGGAATCGGAGCATGGGTATCCACAGGCGTAGGATGCAAAGGTGAGGACGCGGACGGCGTCATCGGAGGCATCGACTTCCTCCGCAGAGTCGTTCGAAACGAGCCGATCGAACTGGGCAACAAAGTGGCCATCGTCGGCGGCGGAAACACAGCCATGGACGCCTGCAGAACGGCGGTAAGACTCGGCGCGAGCGAAGTCTATAACGTATACAGAAGAACGAAGGACGAGATGCCTGCCGATCTCATCGAGATCGAAGAGGCAGAGGAAGAAGGCGTGATTTTCAGAAACCTCACGAATCCTTTGGAAATCATCAAG
>CAMOWO010000109.1 GCA_946628525.1 uncultured Bacillota bacterium
GTTTTCAGCGGTAAATCCCCTGATTTACAGTATTACCGCTGAAGAAAAAAATACGGGCTGTCTCGTTTCAGCGGTAGAACTCTGAATATGCAAGGTTACCGCTGAAGAAATTCGGATAATGACGTTTTCATGCGCAACAGACTTCCGATTATCCCATAACAAAGGATCTGAATTGATTTCTTCAGCGGTTGACATCCCTGAAATCAAGTTTACCGCTGAAATGACCGACATTCACAAAATTTCTTCAGCGGTAATACCCCGGATTTAGTGCGTTACCGCTGAAAGCGCTGAAAGCCTTCGACCAGGCCCAGCATAGCTTCGCTTCACCGGTTGGTTTATGGATTCGCCTGTTACCAGTGATGAAATCTCTTGAAGGATCTATATGAACGGCTTTTTCATAAACATTTCACCGGCTGGCTCGATGGAGTCACTGATTACCAGTGAAGAATCACTTGTCATAATAATTCTGCAATGCTTCTTCATCATTTCTTCATCGGTAATCATTCAGATGTCTGTGTCTACCGGTGAAAATCAAGCCCACACTTACCATCAGTGTGCTGCTCACAAGGTTTCTTCAACGGTAACTACTACATTTTCATCTGGTACCGGTGAAGCCCTTGCTTCTACCCTGCTACCTTGCATCGAACTCGACCGATAAGACCAAGCCTTATCGGTTCTGCCCATAAAAACCTCGCCCAGTTTCGCCGGGCGAGGACCTTTTGTTTACAGTCTGATCCCCCGAACCAACTGTTCGGGGGATTATTATTTCATGATTTCGATCTATGACATCGCGAATCCGAATGCCACGTACATCACAAAGGAGATCGCTGTTACGATGGCTATGTACGGAAGCTGTGCGACGGCGTAGTCTACGTTGTTGATCCTGCAGGCCGATGCCGAAAGCAGGGTAACGTCTGAGTAGAAGCATGCCTGCGCACCGAAGCATGCAGCTGAGATGATGGCGCCCAGTGTGAGTGGAACGCTTGCACCTGTTGCAACTGCCAGCGGCAGGATGATCGGTGTCGTTACGGCTGGGATACTCCAGATGTTCGCCGTTGCGAAACATACGAGACCAACCAGGATGAACGTGATGGCAGGAAGCCATGCAGCACTCATATAAGGACCGGCCACCTCGATGAGGTAATCCGAAAGACCGATAAGGTTGATGGCGTCTCTGTAGAACAGCGATGTCACCAGGACCGCCGCGATGAAGAGCATGTCTTCGAGACCTTTGTAGCAGGCGTCGCAGAACTTACCCAGGCTCATGATCTTCGTCGGCACGAAGAGCACGAAGCATGCCGCGATGCCGATAGCCACACCGTAGAGGATGTCGTCCATTTTGAGCGTGACGATGATCACCACCGCCATCGGCACGATGAACGCCCAAAGGTGCGGCGTTACTTCCTTTTCTTCTTTTGACGGGTCGTCCGTGATGGCTCCCATGACCTCGCCGAGCTCGTCTCCCTGGTTCTGCATCGCACTGGATTCCGGCCAGAGAAGTCCCGTCTCAGCAACACGCTGATACGCCTTCTTGATGCCGCCCAGTTTCGGAACGATGCCCAGGATCACGAGAGGTACGAATATGACGCAGAGGAACGGGTAGAAGAAGTACGGCATCACGTGATGGTAGATCTCCATGGCGCTGCTTCCTACTACGGCAGCTTCCTTCTGCTGCTCGAAGATTCCCGAGAAGAATACGACCCAGGCCGAGATCGGGATGATGATACAAACCGGCGCGGATGTAGTATTGATGATGTAGCAAAGCATCTCTCTCGGTGTCTTATGCTCGTCTGCCAGCGGCAGTACTGTGTTCGCCGTTACCAGGATGCTGAGGTAGTCATCCACGAAGATGATGATACCGCACAGCCAGGTGAGCATAAGCACCTGCTTCTCAGATTTGATATACTTTCTCGCCAGTTCTCCGACCGCCAGCGCACCCTTTGACTGTCGCAAAAGCTGCACGAAGCATCCGAAGAGCAGGCAGATGATGACGATGTAGTTGTTGTCACCATCGCAGGCCGCCTCCTGAAGGGCATCCATCATAGGCCCGAAAAAGCCGGCTTTGTAGTAGAAAATGTATCCCAGCATTCCTGAAACCATGATACTCAGGATACACTTCTTGGTCACCAGTGCCAGGATAAGAAAACTGAACACCGGTATCAGGGTAATGATACCCAGATTTGCTCCTTCCATATAACTTTCCTTCCTCCCTTATTTTATATGCCAAATCACTTCTGTGACAGGTGGGCGGTCCTGTATATGATGGTATCCTGCGCGCTCTTGTCAAGTTCCGTAAAGTATGCCATATATCCTGCTACGCGGACCATGAGACCCTTATACTTCTCCGGCTCCTGCTGGGCCGCCTTGAGTGTCTCATTATCCACCACATTGATCTGGATGTGTTCGCCGCCGTTGTCAAAGAACGTGCGGATCACACCCTCTATCGTATCGATCCCCTTCTCTCCCTGAACGCCCTTCGGGTCGAACCGGAGATTGAACAGTGCTCCCTCCTGAAGCGGAGCCTGATCCATTGCCGCAACGGACTTGACGGTAGCCGTCGGTCCCTTCAGGTCTCTTCCCATCATCGGCGATGCCGCATCGTTCAAAGGTTCCCCGGCGAGCCTGCCGTCCGGCAGTGCTCCCGTCACCTGTCCGTGAGGGATGTTCATCGTCTGAGAGTCGATGCCGAAGGCGTAATGACCGCCTCTGGCGTCTGCCCAGGACTGGACGTTGTCCGCCACGAAGTGCATCATCTCTCTGTAGATGCCGTCCACGTGAGGATCGTCGTTTCCATACTTTGCAGGCTTGTTGAGGAGCAGCTGACGGATCCTCTCCTGGCCTTCAAAGTTCGTATCGCATGCATGGATCAGCTCATCCATGGTGATATCTTTATCTTCAAACACGCACTTTTCCACGGCGGCGATGGAGTCCGCCAGATTCGATGCTCCCGTGACGTACATCCCTGCTGTGGTGTGGAGTGCTCCGCCGTGCTGGACGGACTTGCCGCTCTCGACGCATCCTTTCGTCACCATGGATGCGAAGATCACCGGGTATCTGTTCATGTGGATGCTCTGCATCAGGTTGTAGCCTGTGCGGATCAGTCCGTAGTGATGTTTGATCTGCTTCTTCAGGGCGTCCTTGAACTCTTCGATATTCTTGAACTCG
>CAMOWO010000110.1 GCA_946628525.1 uncultured Bacillota bacterium
TGGAATTCTCGGCTCTGAATGTCGGTCCGAATGTGTACACGTTCTTGAATGCCAGCGCGAAGATCTCCGCTTCAAGCTGTCCGCTTACCGTAAGGCTTGTCTTCTTCCCAAAGAAGTCGCCGCTGTAATCCACAGCACCGTCTTCACCCTTCGGAAGGTTCTCAAGATCCAGCGTCGTTACCTGGAACATCTCGCCGGCACCCTCTGCATCACTTGCCGTGATGATTGGCGTGTGGACATAGACGAAATCGTTTTCCTGGAAGAATCTGTGGATGGCATAGGCCACCAGAGATCTTACTCTGAATACAGCTGAGAACGTATTGCTCCTTGGTCTGAGGTGTGCGATCTCTCTCAGGAATTCCATGCTGTGTCTCTTCTTCTGGAGAGGATAATCGGATTCTGAATCCGCCAGGATCTCGATGTTCTGTGCCTTGATCTCAAAAGGCTGCTTGGCGTCCGGTGTGAGGACGAATTTTCCCGTCACCTTGAGGCCTGCTGATATCGGCGCCTTGGCGATCTCATCGAAATTGTCCAGGAACTCCTTCTCATAAACAACCTGTACCGGCTTGAAGAATGTTCCGTCATTGAGTTCGATGAATCCGAATTTGTTGGATCCTCTGTTCGTTCTGACCCAACCCTCTACCGTGATCTCGCTGTCTGCGAAGGTCTCGGACTCTCTGAAAAGTTTTCTTATGTCTACTGTGCTCATTTCACGTTTCTCCTATGTCTATATTGTTGGCATGACTGCCCATACTGCAATATAATAACACAAGTAATGGCCCTCGTCCACATGACTTCCCCTACAAAAGACCGATTTCTTTTGCCTGGACGGTAAGTTCCTCTCTGAAGTTCGGATGAGCCACGGCGATGAGTTCCTTCGCTCTTTCGCTGAGAGATCTTCCCCGAAGTCTTGCGATGCCGTACTCCGTCACCACGTGGTCTACGAGACTTCTCGGGATGGTGACGGCCGACCCCGGAGAAAGCATGGCGCTGATCTTCGAGATCTGCCCGCCTTTTGCGGACGAATGGAGGGCGATGATGCCCCGCCCACCCTTTGAATGAAGGGCACCGTACGCAAAATCCATGGCGCCGCCGGAGCCGCTGTACTGCTTCGTACCGATGGTCTCGCTGCAGATCTGCCCCGTGAGGTCCACGCCGATGGCCGCGTTGATGGACACCATATTGTCGTTTTGTGCGATCACGAACGGATCGTTGATGTAAGAGGAAGACCGGATCTCCACGTCTTCGTTGTGATCGATGAACTCGTAGAGCTCTTCGGATCCCCAGCAGAAAGCCGTGGACACTTTGCCTGTATTGATGTTCTTTTTGCTGTTGTTGAGGACGCCCTGTTTCGCCAGTTCCATCATGGTGTCCCCGAAGAGTTCCGTGTGTGCTCCCAGGTCGTGCTTGCCCGTCAGGGCTTTGCCGATGGCGGTAGGTGTCCCGCCCAGTCCCAGCTGGATGCAGTCTCCGTCTTTGATGAGGGAGGCCACGTATCCTCCGATGATCTCGTCTTCTTTGCTGTATCCGATCTCCGGCATGGTGTAGTTCGGCTCGTCGCTTTCCACCACCGCCGTCACCTCGTCGATGTGGACCAAAGTGTCCCCGTAGGTGAAGGGATTGTTCCTGTTCACTTCCAAAATCACGCGGTCGGCGCTCCGCAGAGCGTCCACCTCAAGCTGCGCCGATGGTCCAAGGGAAAGATACCCTTCCTCGTTCATCGGAGCGGCTGTGCCGATATAAACTGTTATGGGTCTGTAACTGTTAATGAGTTCTATCGTCCTGTGAAGATCGTTCGGAATGTAATCGATGTGCTTGAAGGCGGCTGCCTTGCGGAAGTTTCTGCCGATGAATCCGGATCGCAAGTTCACGCTTCCTTCCGTGCCTTCCATGCTGATGATGGGGTAATCTCCCATGTCGTTGGTCATCCACAGATCCACGTCCTTCACGCGTCCTGCGATCTCGTGCATCCGCTTCATGATGGCCTTCGGCTCAGTGTTGTACAGTCCGGTGAATATCCTGTCGCCATCCCGTATCGTGCCCAGCACCTCATCCACTGACATCGATTTGCTTCTGTAGCTTTCTTCAAAGTTACTCATTATTGATCCTCCTGTTTTTTAAGATCGTCGAACATCTCCCTTACAGTCGGTGCATTTTTTGTCAGTTTCTTTATGGATAAGTCCTCCGCTTTATTGTTTGCGAGTCTCAGATTGTTTTCTGATGAGAGAAGGGCCTTCTTCGTCTTCTCCAGATGGTCGATGGTCTTATCGATCTCTTCGATGGCCTTCTGGAATCTCTCGCTGGCTAATCGGTAGTTCCGTGCGAATCCTTCTTTGAACTGGTTCATGTTCTCCTCGAAGTTCATGATATCCACCTGCTGGTTTCGCACGATCTCCAGTTCCCTCCTGTATTTGAGGGAGTTGAGGGCTGCATTTCTCAGAAGCGTGATCATCTGGATGAAGAACTGCGGCCTTATGACATACATCTTATCGTATCTGTAGGATACGTCTACGATGCCTGTGTTGTACAGCTCGCTGTCGATCTCCAGCAGCGATACGAGGACGGCGTATTCGCATCCTTTCTCTCTTCTGTCCTTGTCCAGTTCCTTGAAGAAGTCCTCGTTCTTGTGCTTCGTCGCCGTCTCATCAGCTTCATTTTTCATCTCGAACATGATGGAGATGAATTCCGTTCCTTCTTCGGAAGCCTCCCTGAAAATGAAGTCGCCCTTGCTGCCTGTCCTGGCGTCGTTGTCCTTCTCGAAATAGGCATTCGGGAATGCCGTGGCCCTGATCTGATTGAACTGGTCCAAGCAGTGCTGCTCCAGACTCTCTCCGATCATCTTCGTAGACTGACGGGCCTTGAAATCCCTGTAATACTCGATCTGCTCATCCTTGAGTTTCAGTTTCTCTTCGTATTGTTCTTTGAGGGACTTCTCATTCAGTCTGATCTCGTTATCCTTGTTGGTCAGTTCCCCTTTCAGCTGGATGATCTCGTTCGATCGTTCTGCGAGGGCCTTCTCACTCTCCATGACTGCTTCATTGACCGCCAGCTGTTTCTCTGTCTCTCCGGCAGCGAGCTTCGCCTTCAGCTCCTGGATCTCCTTGTCTTTCTCCGCCGTCAGTTTCTCGACTTCCCGCAGTTTC
>CAMOWO010000111.1 GCA_946628525.1 uncultured Bacillota bacterium
TGATCCAGACAAGACCCTTGGCGCCGTAACTCTTCACATCGTGAGTCAGTTTGTCGATCTTCTTTCTCGTATAGAGCGGTGCTCCGCCGGTGATGCAGATGCCTCTGACACTTCCACCCTTTGCGATGGCGTCAGTGAATACTGAGAACTCGCAGTCCTTTACGAGATCTGTGATATCCTGAAGCTCGAATCCGAATCTCGTATCCGGCTTATCGCTTCCGTAGCGTTCCATGGCTTCATCCCATGTCATTCTCGGGAACGGCGTCTGCAGGTCGAGGCCCTTCAATTCTTTGAAGACTCTCTTCATGAAGCCTTCCTGGATCTCGATGACGTCGTCGATGTTCACGAAGGACATTTCAAGGTCGATCTGTGTGAACTCCGGCTGTCTGTCGGCTCTCAGGTCCTCATCTCTGAAGCACTTGGCGATCTGGAAGTACCGGTCCGTACCGCCTACCATCAGCAGCTGCTTGAAAGTCTGCGGGGACTGCGGCAGCGCATAGAAATGGCCCTGGTTCACTCTGGAAGGAACGAGGTAGTCTCTTGCACCTTCCGGTGTCGATTTGATCAGCATCGGCGTTTCTACTTCCGTGAAGCCGTTCTCTGCAAAGTAATTTCTGGCGATGTTCGTGAGCTTCGCTCTGAAGGCCAGGTTGTCCTGCATCTTCTTCTTACGCAGGTCCAGATATCTGTATTTCAATCTCAGATTGTCGTCTACATTATCGTCGTCCTTGACGTAGATCGGCGGCGTCTCAGACTTGGAATAGATCACGAGATCTTCTGCGAAAACTTCGATATCTCCCGTCGGAAGATCAGGATTCTTCGATTCTCTTTCTTTGACAGTACCCGTCACGCCGATAACGTATTCACTTCTGAGGGAATCCGCTTTATTGAAAAGTTCCTCCGGGATGTTATCATCGAACACCACCTGAGAAATACCGGTCTTATCTCTGACATCGCAGAAAATAAGTCCGCCCAGATTTCTTCTCTTCTGCACCCATCCGTTCAGGATGACTTTCTCACCTACATTTGATTCTCTAAGCTCACCACACATGTGAGTTCTCTTTAATACTTTCATGTCTCTCTCCCCGATCGTTATTTATTTTAATGTATTTATGATCTCTTCCATTGGAACCTGTACCTGCTCGCCGCTCTCCATGTCCTTGATGGCGAAGCTGTTGCTTGCCAGTTCGTCGGCGCCGATGACGATGGTCTTTCCCGCACCGATCCTGTTGGCAAACTTGAACTGGTTCTTGATGTTCCTGCCCATAACATCCATCTGGACCTTGATGCCCTCTCTTCTCATCTCCTGCATGAGCTTCAGGCCTGCACTCTTTGCTTCCTCACCCATGACGGCGATGAAAACGTCCGCATCGGAAGGCTCCGGGATCTGCACGCCGCAGGCTTCCATGGTAAGAAGCAGACGTTCTTTACCAAGTCCAAAGCCGACGCCCGGTGTTTCCGGTCCGCCCACTTCTTCTACCAGGTGGTCGTATCTTCCTCCGCCGCAGACAGTGCCCTGTGCTCCGATGGCATCCGTCACGAACTCGAAGGCGGTCTTCGTGTAGTAGTCAAGGCCTCTGACGATCCCCGGATCCACTTCGTATTTCACGCCGAGGGAATCCAGGTTCTTCTTCAGATCCTCGAAAGCCGCTTGGCAGTCCTCGCAGAGGTAGTCCAGCATCACCGGTGCTCCCTGCACAAGCTCCTGACAGACAGGAGACTTGCAGTCCAGGATCCTCATTGGGTTCTTGTTGTATCTGTCCTTGCACGTATCGCAAAGGTCGTCGTATTTCGGTGCGAGGAAGTCCTTCAGCGCTTTGCGGTGCTCCTTGCGGCACACCGGGCAGCCGACGCTGTTGATCCTCAAAGTTATGTCCGTGATGCCCATCTGCGTCAGGAAGTCCTGTGCCAGAGCAATGATCTCGGCATCTGCCAGCATGTCGCTGGAACCGAATGTCTCCACACCAAACTGGTGGAATTCCCTGAGTCTTCCGGCCTGTGGCTTCTCATAACGGAAGCAGGCCGTATCGTAGAAGAATTTGTTCGGCTGGGGACCTGCGAAAAGCTTGTGTTCCACGACGGAACGAACCACCGGAGACGTGCCCTCCGGCTTGAGGGTGATGTCTCTGTTGCCGTGATCCTGGAAAGAATACATTTCCTTCTGGACGATATCCGTCGTGTCCCCTACGCCTCTCTGAAACAGCTCCGTATGCTCGAATATCGGTGTCCTGATCTCTTTGTATCCATAAAGGTCGCAGAGATCCTTGAATTTATTTTCGATGTAGTGCCATTTATATGCCTCTTCCGGCAGTAAGTCTTTCGTGCCCTTTGGCGCTTTCGTAAGCATTATTTACCTCCGATGCTGCGGACTCCGAAGAATCCTTTGTTCTTTCTCTGTATCATTTCATCGATGCGATCGATGTAGATCTCGTAATTTGATACGTTGGCGACTCGTTCGAGTCTGTTTTCTTCCGGGAAATAGACCTTGCTGATGCCTCCCGCACCAAGGGCCAGTATGGACTGGTGCTCCTCCATGATGCGGACGTTGTAGACCGACAGCTTATCATCTCTGCAGTAGCCGATGTTCTCCGTGTTGCCCGACGTGTGCTTCTGCCGGTAGAGATAGTATGGTCTGTAGCCTTCCTGCCTCAAAATGGTCATGGCGTTTGCCAGCATCTGCTCCCGAAGTTCCTCCTGCTTATAGTTGAAGTTCTCGTCCATCTCCTTGAGCCTCGACGCCCGCTTGACAGCGAGGGTATGCAAAGTGATGTTGTCGGCTCCAAGCCGCAGGATCTCCCTGAGACTGTGATCGAAATCACCCAGCGTCTCCTCCGGAAGGCCTGCGATCAGATCGGTGTTCACAGACTCCAGATCGTACCTTGCGGCACGTTCGAAGGCTTCATAGACCTGTTTCGTGTCGTGACGCCTTCCGATGAGCTCCAGGGTGCTGTCCTTCATGGTCTGCGGATTGATGCTGATCCTGTCTGCCGGGCTGGTTTCAATCACCTCCAACATCTCATCTGTGATGGTATCCGGTCTTCCTGCTTCGATCGTGAACTCTTTGGAATGAGAAAGATCGAAGGCTCCTGCGATCTCCGCGAGAAGTTCCTTGTAGGTTGGGCTTTTTGTTTCATCTGC
>CAMOWO010000112.1 GCA_946628525.1 uncultured Bacillota bacterium
TCGATGACGACTTTGGCGAACAATTGCTTGGCGATCAAGCTGTCCACGCCTGCTTCCAACGCCTCTTCCAGGACGTCGTCCCAGCGGTACGCCGTCAGGATGATGATCGCCGACTCGTCCCCTGTGATCTTTCGGATCTGTCTCGTGGTCTCGACGCCATCCATCTCCGGCATCTGCCAGTCCACAAGGATCAGATTATACGGATCTCTTCTGGCGTGGCGCAGGCGCACCATCTCCACGGCTTCTGCACCGGAAGAGGCGACCTCCGAAGCGATCCCCGCCTTCTCCAGAACGAGCTTGGCGTGGCGGCACGCCACCTCATCGTCGTCGACGATGAGAACGCTCATGCTCTTTGGATCGACCTCTCTCGTCTCCCGATCTGCATCCTTTGCATCTGAATCCATGAGGGTCACCGTCACGGTGAAGGTGCTGCCCTCGCCCTTTTTGCTCTCCACCTGGATGTTGCCGTTCATCATCTCGACGATGCTCTTCGTTATGGCAAGGCCGAGGCCCGAGCTGCCGTATTTATTCGTAGAGGACGAATCCTCCTGGGCGAACGTATCGAAAATGTGCGGCATGAATTCCTCGCTCATTCCGATGCCGGTATCCGCGATCCTGAACCGGAGGGTGGACTTGCCGTCAAACTTCATCGTCCGCTTGACTTCCAGTCTGACCTTGCCGCCTTCCGGCGTGAATTTCACGGCGTTGCCCAAAATATTGATCAGCACCTGGCGCAGTTTCATATTGTCGCCGATGTAGTAATCATCCACGTCCCCGTCCACGTAGCACCGGTAGTCCAGACCCTTATCGCTGCACTGGCCGCTGAACATGATATTGATGGCTTCGAGGAGCTTGCCGAAGGAGAACTCTTCGTTTTTGAGGTTCATCCTTCCGGACTCGATCCTGGACATGTCGAGGATGTCGTTGATCAGTCCGAGAAGATGCTCTGCCGACGAGCCGATCTTCGCCAGGTACTCCTTCGTCTTCTCCGGAGTCTCCGGATCGTTGAGAGCGATGTTATCCAGACCGATGATCGCATTCATCGGTGTCCGGATCTCGTGGCTCATATTGGAAAGGAATGCCGTCTTCGCCTTGTTGACTTCTTCTGCTGCAGCGAGGGCGTCACTGAGTGCCTGCTGCTCCGCCTGAGACTTTCTGATCTCCTCATCGACATCCGTGAAACTCATTCCCACGTTATGTACGATGTGATCGTCTCTCTCATCAGGACGGCGCACCCCTGCGAAACGAACCGCTTCGTAGGCTTCTCTGCCATGACGGAACACTTTGTACGTATATGAGACGACAAGTTCCTTCTTCAACGCCTTTCTCACGGCATCCGGCTCTACGAAAGCGAGGAAGTCTTCTCTGTAAGGCTCCACGATAAACCTGCGGGCATAGTCTTCCATGACCTGCCTGTATGAGAACTCTTCTCCTGCATCGAGACCGCTTTGCATATCTGTGTGCTTGCGGTAGCAGATACCTCTGTCATTATCGAGTTCTATATAGTAGATGCTTCGATAGTTCGATGCAAGCGCTGTGATGAGCTTATCCTGCTGCTCCCTTTGTCTCTCTTCTTCCAGGAGCTGATCCTGAAGTTTCAGTTTCTCTTCCAGTTCCTGCTGCTTGATTCTGTTTGCCGTATCCGCCGTCTCCTTTTCGAGGATCAGTTTGGCGTTTTTTCTGCTCTGGATAAACATAAAAGTGAACACGGCAAGAAGCACGAGTACGGTGAGGACCGACTGGAACAGCCCTCTGCCCACCGCGGAGTCTGTGGAATCGCTGATCCTTTCGCTGATAACGCTCTCTCTGATGAGGTAGGTAAGCATCCAGTCCGTGCCCTCTACGGCAACGTAACTGAGGGATTCTCTGATCCCGTTGTATGTGAAGCAGACCTCGCTGTTGGCACCCTTCTCAAAGTCATCCAGCAGCTTGTCGTAGGAATATCCTTCGTCGAACTCCGCCTTCTTCATGGCCTCCAAAAGATTATCTTCCACCGCAAGGCCCCCGAGAACTGTGTTGCTGAGGGCTACGCCGTCCTTCGTGTAGATATTGCAAAACGTGGCGTCGTTCTCCTGAGCGTCCATGGACAGCCCGGAGAGCAATTCATCCATGTCGATCTCCATGAAGCAGACGGTAAGTTCCTTGCCATCGAGGCTCTTGCCCTCTGTCGGGATCGCGATGATGGCCTTCTTGTCTCTGGACTGCGGATTCCTGATGGTTATTACAGGCTCTTTGATGGTCTTGTAGTCAAACTCGTATTTGTCGATGTCATGCCGCTGACCATCTGCGGTATAAATGAGCCCGTCCTCATTCACGAAGGCGAACCTTTCGAGGTTAAAAAGCCGCTTCATATTAGACTGGTATGCCTGGAGGTTCTTCTCGCTCTTGAGGTCATCTTCTGTCATTAGTTCCAAAGCCGTCTGTATGTCCTTGACCTTATCGTGAAGATCGCCCTCGACGACCTGGCCTCTTCTGGCCGCCAGCTCATCGAGGTACATCAAAGAGACGGAGCGCACCGCGACATCCGTATCATTTCTGGCCCCCTGTCCCATGGCTATCGTGCCAAACACCAGTGTGGCCATTACAAGCAGGCCTCCCAGCACTGCTATCATCGTTGTTCTTACTTGTTTTCGCTTCATGGACCGGTCTCCTCTTACACTGATTCATCTCCCTGCCACAAGGCTACATAACGTCATCTTATTATACCATCTTTTTACATTCCGGGTACAGAAAAAGATGACAGATAAACCTATCTGTCATCTTTGGGTCAAATTGTGTTGGTTTTGATTATTTGCTGGATATCTTCCTGATCTTCTTCGGACACTTCCAGCCACCCATCGTTGTCAAGAAGAAAACCCTGCCGAACGTTCATTGCGTCAGTTCAACAGGGTTTCATATCCAATGTTTATGCGGATCGCCGCACTCTTATTTACTCATACTCGATTTCGAGAATTGTGTTATATGGTGTTTTATAGTCTTTTCGCTACATTTATTAGCTTTTATTCTATGCTTTGCTATGATCTATTTTCTTTTCACGATATTTTTGTACTCAAAGTGTACTCACGGATATATCCGCATTTCGTCTGAAACATTGTTAGGGCCGGGTTAATTCAGCCACATTGGGCCGGGTTAAATCG
>CAMOWO010000113.1 GCA_946628525.1 uncultured Bacillota bacterium
GGTGGCAACGGCGGCGCTCGGCAGAGTGGTGACCGGTGCCGGCCTCATGGGGATCATGCTCAAGGAGGAGGACAACAAACTCACCGTTGATTTCAAGGGTGATGGTCCGGCCGGACAGATCCTGGCAACGGCGGACGGAGCCGGCAACGTCAAGGCGCTGATCTCGAATCCTTTCGTGGATCTGCCGCCTACGGAAGAAGGGAAGCTGGACGTGGGCGGAAGCCTCGGCATCGGCAATCTCACGGTCATCAAGGACCTGGGGCTGAAGGAACCGTACATCGGGACCATCGCTTTGGTGGACGGAGAGATCGCGGACGACCTGACGGCATACTTTTATATTTCGGAGCAGCAGAACACGTCGGTGGCTTTGGGCGTGAAGGTGGACAAGACGACCCTTGGCGTCGCAGCTGCGGGAGGCATGATCATCCAGATGCTCCCGGGCGCAGCAGAAGGAGCCACGGACGCTTTGGAGAAACTGATCGCGGATCTCGACCCGATGACGACCATCATCAGCAGGGTCATGGAGAATTCTGCAGGGAAGACAGAAGAAGGGATACTCGACGCGGTGCTGGCGGAGATTTTTGACGGCATCGACGAGGAGTATGCACCGAGGATCCTGGACCGTCGTGAGATCAGATGGCGCTGCGACTGCAGCAGGGAACGCATCGAGGCGGCTCTCGCTACCATCGGACGCGACGACCTCGCGGAGATCATAGAAGAAGACGGAGAGGCGGAACTTCAGTGTCATTTCTGTCTGAAGAAATATCATTTCAACAAAGAGGAGCTGACGAAGATCCTCGAGGAGATGTAGAGAGGAGGAGCCTATGAAAGAAACCATGGTTAAGATCTGCGCCAACCAGATAAGCGACGAGGCCGGTGAAGACTACATGGAGTTCATGACAGAAGCGAAACTCTACGAAAAAAACGGCGCGATCTACGTGATCTATGAAGAGAGCGAAGTCTCCGGGATACCGGGCTGCCGCACGAGACTCAAGTTAAAGGGCGACAAGGTCCAGATGAAACGATTCGGCGAGGGACACGGTATCGGCAATGAGATCAAGTTCGAGAAGGGCAAAAGATTCACGGGCTTCTACCCGACGCCCATCGGTCCCGTAGAGATCGAGATCCTCACCAACAGCCTCGAAAACAACATTACATACGAGGACAAGGGGACGCTGGATATCGATTACAGCATAAGTCTGAAGGGGCTCATGGAGGGCCGCAACCGTTTGAACATAACTTTGATGTAGCCGCTCAGGGCGAAGGGCATGACGGGAGGTGTGCCGGATATGATGAACAAAACAGTGATCAAGATCGTAGCGTTCGCGATCATCGCAGCGATGGCAATCACGACAGTAACGATGGCAATCGCATATATTTAAATTTTTGTTTTTTGTTTGAATGTGAGAAGAGGAGGGAGAAATGCCTAAGGTAGGGTTCAGTGCTGAGAAATACATCGAGGAGCAGTCGAAGTACATCCTTGAGCGTATCAACAGTGGAGACAGCGAAAGACTGTATCTTGAGTTTGGCGGTAAGCTGGTGCAGGACAAGCACGCGGCCAGAGTGCTGCCGGGATTCGATGAGAATGCCAAGATCAAGCTGCTTCACAGGATGAAAGATCAGGCGGAGATCATCATCTGCATCTATGCAGGGGATATCACCACGCGAAAGACGAGACAGGATTTCGGTATCGCCTACGATCTTGAAGTCCTCAGGATCATTGATATGTTCCGTGCGTACGACCTGGATGTGAACAGCGTTGTCGTCACCCGCTACGAGGACAATTCTCCTGCAGTAGATAAGTTCATAAGCAAACTCGAGCGCCGCGGCATCAGGACGTATAAGCACAGATTTACCAAAGGCTACCCGACGGATGTGGAGACGATCGTAAGCGACGAAGGTTACGGCAAGAACCCATACATAGAGGTAACGAAGCCTCTCGTGGTGGTGAACGGTCCTGGCGGAGGAAGCGGCAAACTGGCGACGTGCCTCTCGCAGCTCTATCACGAGTACAAACTGGGACGCAAGGCGAGATACGCCAAGTTCGAGACGTTCCCGATCTGGAGCCTGCCGCTGAAGCACCCAGTCAACGTGGCATACGAAAGTGCGACAGCAGACCTGCAGGATGTGAACATGATCGACTCCTTCCATCTGGAAGCATACGGCGAGACAGCTGTCAACTACAACAGAGACCTGGAAGTCTTCCCGGTGGTAAAGAGGATCATCGAGAAGATCACAGGAGAGGAAGCAGAGTATAAATCTCCGACAGACATGGGAGTCAACAGAGCCGGCTTCAGCATCACCGATGATGAAGTGGTCCGCGAAGCTTCCTGTCAGGAAGTGATCAGAAGATACATGATCGCAGAGTGCGATTACAAGAAGGGCAAAGTCGACACGAAGACGGTAGAGCGCGCCAAGCTGCTGATGGACGATCTGGGACTCACAGAGTCGGATCGCCACGTAGTGGGCTCCGCGAGGAACTATGCGGAACTGAAGCGTTCCTGCGCAGAGAACACGGACAGCGTTGTCGCCATGTCCATCGAACTGGACAACGGTGAGATCGTGAACGGTTCCTTCGTTGGCGGCTCAAGTTCCAGGATCATGGTAGCAGCCGCGGCAGCAGTCCTGAACTCCATCAAGACGCTGGCCGGCATCTCGGATGAGATCAAGCTGATCTCCACGAACATCCTGAAGAGCATCCAAAGCCTGAAGACAGACGTTCTCGGATCATCCACGAAGATCCTGAACGTAGAAGAAGTGCTCCTGGCACTGGCGATCTCCGCGGAGACCAACCCGACAGCCGAAATGGCCGTCAGCAAACTTCCGGATCTCAAAGGATGCAGGGCGCACTGCACAGCGATCCTGAGCGACAAAGACGAGAACACGCTCAAGGCCTTGGGCCTCGACGTCACCAGCGATCCGGAATACGTAACGAACAACCTTTATTTTAATTAGTACTGCGCAGCAGACAAGGGGCATGAACCGATCATGCCTCTTTTTTATTTGCTGGGGCGTGACCGCGTTGTGTCCGGGCCGGGTTTCACTCAGTGCGGTTTTTTCGTCCGAGATGGTTCCGGATGCTGATT
>CAMOWO010000114.1 GCA_946628525.1 uncultured Bacillota bacterium
CAGTTCCAAAGCGTCCCCGTTTGTCATCAAAAAGATGTCGTCTTTTGATTTGCCCAGTTCCTCCGCAAGCTCCGCGTGAGCCTGCAGGTGCCGGTATTCGCCGTGGACAGGCATGAAGAACTTCGGCCGGATCAGACTGTGCATGAGCTTGAGTTCCTCTCTGCTGGCGTGGCCCGATACATGGATGTCGGCGATATCCGAATAGATGACTTCGGCACCGCTTTCCACCAGTTTGTTCACGACGTTGGCCACGGTGAGCTCGTTGCCTGGTACCGGCGATGAGGAGAGGATGACTCTGTCTCCTGCCTTGATCTTGATAGCTTTGTGCTCATTGGAGGCCATTCTGGCAAGGGCCGACATCGGCTCTCCCTGGCTGCCTGTCGTAATGATCACAAGTTCTTTATCTTTGTAATTTCTCGTCTGATTGATGTCGATGATCGTGGACTTCTTCACATCGATGTAGCCCAGTTCCTGGGCCAGGTTCACCACGTTAACCATGCTCCTGCCGGATACAGCCACCTTCCGGCCGTTGGCCTGAGCAAGGTCGATGATCTTCTTGATCCTGTGGACGTTGGATGAGAATGTGGCGATGATGATCCTGCTGTCAGAAGCACGGAAAATACCATCGAGTGTCTCTCCTACCACCCGTTCAGACCTGGTGTAGCCCGGCCGCAGCACGTTGGTGCTGTCCGCCATCATCAGAAGGACCCCTTCGTCGCCTTTTCTCGCAAAGGCGGCGAGGTTGATGGGATCGCCGTCCACCGGTGTGTAGTCGATCTTGAAGTCTCCCGTGTGGAAGATCTTGCCCGCCGGGGTGTCGATGCAGAAGCAGAGGGAATCTGCTACTGAATGGGTGATCCTGAAGGGTTCGATCTTGAAGTTGCTGCCCAGTCTGAATTTCTTTTCGGGCTCGACAACGTGCATCTTTGCTGTGAGCCCGTGTTCTTTGAGTTTGTTGTCGATGAGTCCCAGAGGGAATCTCGCTCCGTAGATCGGAACGTTGATCTCTTTGAGCAGATACGGCACGGCGCCGATGTGATCTTCGTGGCCGTGGGTGATCAGCAGTCCTTTGATCTTCTTATCTGTCTTCTTGAGATACGTGAAGTCCGGAATGACCTTATCGATCCCGAACATGTCGTCATCAGGGAATGAGAGGCCGCAGTCAACGATTATGATCTCGTTCTCGTATTCGATGGCTGTCATGTTTTTGCCGATCTCATGGAGCCCTCCGAGAGGGATCACCCTGATCTTCTTTGCAGCAGAAATAGGTTTCTTTGTTTTCTGTTTTGTCTTACTTGCTGTCTGTGTTTTGCCGCTCTGCTTTTTTGGTGCGGCTTTCTTTACTGTTTTCTTAGACACCTTTTCGGAAGCTGCGCTCTTTTGTTTTGTCGTTTTCGTCCTGGCGGAGCTTCCGGCGGATCTTCTTCTGCCCGTTCTGCTGCGACGGTCAGAACTGTTCTTGCGAGGATCCGCAGATATCTTCTTTTTGTTTTCGCTCATATGTTTCCTTCCTGATCAAGAGCTGACCAGGCGCGTGAAAAGGACATCTATTTGACAACGATGTTTATAAGTTTCCCAGGTACTGCTATTACCTTTATCACGTTCTTGCCTTCTGTCAATGCCTTGACCTTTTCGTCATTCATGCAGACTTCCTGCATCTCTTCTCTTGAGAGATCGCCTGCAATATCAAGTCTTTCTTTGATCTTACCGTTGATCTGTACCACGATCTCAACGGTGTCTTTTACCAGTGCGCTTTCGTCATAGGAAGGCCAGTTCTGGTCGTGGACTGAACCTTCTGCGCCGATGTGCTCCCACATTTCCTCTGTAACGTGCGGGATGAATGGAGCGAGCATCATGATGAGATTCTTCACAGCTTCGCCGAAGAGGTCCTCGTTCACATCCCCTTCTCTGTATCTGTACATCTCGTTTACGAGTTCCATGACAGTACTGATGGCTGTGTTGAAGTTGAATCTCGTGCCGATATCGTCAGAGACCTTCTTCACGGCATAGTTCATCCAGTAATTCAGGCTCTTATCAGCGTCGTTTCTGATCTCGTACGGCTGACCTGTGACCTTGTAGTCCTTCGTGAAGTCATAGACCATGCGATATACTCTGTTTATGAATCTGTAGCTGCCTTCGACTCCCTGGTCTGACCAGTCCAGTTCTCTTTCCGGTGGTGCCGCGAAGAGGATGAAGAGTCTTGCAGTATCTGCGCCGTACTTTTCGATGATCTCCGCAGGGCTTACGACGTTGCCCAGGGATTTACTCATCTTCGCGCCGTCTTTGATGACCATTCCCTGCGTGAGGAGGTTCTTGAACGGCTCTTCCTGGCTTACCAGGCCCAGATCGTAGAGGGCCATCTGGAAGAATCTCGCATACATCAGGTGGAGGATCGCATGCTCTACACCGCCGATATACTGATCCACGTTCATCCAGTAGTCCACTTTATCCTTTGCGAAGGCTTCCTTATCGTTGAGGGCATCGCAGTATCTGAGGAAGTACCATGAGGAATCCAGGAACGTATCCATGGTATCGATCTCTCTTCTGGCCGGTTTGCCGCAGCACGGACATACGGCATTCTGGAATGTCTTGCTCGTGGCGATCGGTGATTCGCCCTTTCCTGTGAATTCAACGTCTTCCGGCAGGAGGACAGGAAGGTTCTCTTCCTTCTCCGGCTGCCAGCCGCAATCTTCACAGTAGATCATAGGGATCGGCGTTCCCCAGTATCTCTGTCTTGAGATGAGCCAGTCTCTCAGCTTGTAATTGGTTGTTTCCTTACCAATGCCCTTCTCTTCGACGTGCTTGATCATCGCCGCGATGGCGTCTCTGTTGTTCATGCCGTTCATGAAGTCAGAGTTGATCATGGTGCCTTCTGCCACGAATGCTTCCTTCAGGTCGTTCAGGTCGATGGCAGGGTCTCCCGGATCGACGACCGGGATGATCTCAAGGTCGAAGAGCTTCGCGAAGTCGAAGTCACGCGTATCATGAGCAGGTACCGCCATGATGGCACCTGTTCCGTATCCCATGAGTACGTAGTCCGAGATGAAGATCGGCACCTTCTTGCCGTTGATCGGGTTGAT
>CAMOWO010000115.1 GCA_946628525.1 uncultured Bacillota bacterium
ATTACCGCTGAAACGAGACAGTCCGTATTTTTTTCTTCAGCGGTAATACTGTAAACCATGGAATTTACCGCTGAAAACGTACCGCTGAAAACAGGCTGAAAACAGTTCTTTGTCTACAGTCTAAGCGGCTCCCGGCGAGCCGCTTATGTTATGCCAAAAAACAAAAAGTGTGTTGCAGTAACTAGGATTTGATGCAACACGCTTTCTGTTTTTTCCCCGATGTGCAGTTCGGGGGAAATGAATGTTATTTATTTAATGGAGGAGTGATCATACTTCTCCACCGATTTCTTTGACGGCTTCGAGGAGGGCTGATATTTCATCTTCTGTGGTGAAGATGCCGGGGCTTACTGGTACGGTGCCGCCGGGAAAAAAATCATCGATTATCTCGGCAGCAGACACAGAGAAGAAATCAAGTAAGAAGAGGGCGCTCACAAGGAAAAACCATTGAAATTGCGACGTTCATATAGTATAATTACCAATTAACATATGTAAGAAAAAGATATGCACGAGTTAAGATACAGGAGGCAAGAAACAATGGCGTACATCTACGAAGAACCATCGAGAACATTTAACGAATACCTGCTGGTTCCGGGTTATTCATCCACGGAATGCAGGGTCGAGAATGTTTCACTGAAGACACCGCTTACCAAGTACAGGAAGGGTGAGGAAGAGCCCGCTATCACTATGAACATCCCTATGGTATCTGCCATCATGCAGGCCGTTTCAGGGGACAGACTGGCTATCGCACTTGCTAAGGAAGGCGGCGTTTCTTTCATATATGGTTCTCAGACAGTAGAGAGTCAGGCCGCCATGGTGAGAAGAGTCAAGGATCACAAGGCTGGTTTTGTAAGAAGCGATGCCAACATCAGACCGGATCAGACACTGGCAGAACTGCTGGAGCTCAAGGAGAGAACAGGCCACTCGACTACAGCCGTAACCGTTGACGGCACAGCAGAAGGCAAGATGGTAGGCCTCGTCACCAGCAGAGACTACAGGATCAGCAGGATGCCTCTCGACACGAGAGTCGCAGAATTCATGACACCTTTTGAGAAGCTCGTCGTAGCAGACAAAGGCGTCACGCTGAGCGAAGCCAACGACATCCTTTGGGAGCACAAACTGAATGCGCTTCCTATCGTAGATAAGAACCAGAGACTGGACAGCTTCGTGTTCCGTAAGGACTACGACAGCCACAAGATGTATAAGGACGAGCTGCTGGATGCAGACAAGAGATACGTAGTAGGCGCCGGTATCAACACGAGAGACTACGCTCAGAGAGTACCGGCACTTCTGGAAGCCGGCGCGGACATCCTTTGCATCGACTCCTCCGAAGGATACACGGAGTGGCAGAAGCTGACCATCGACTGGATCAGAGAGCACTACGGTGACAAGGTCAAGGTCGGCGCAGGAAACGTGGTAGACCGTGAAGGATTCAGATATCTGGCAGAAGCAGGCGCTGACTTCGTCAAGATCGGTATCGGCGGCGGTTCCATCTGCATCACGAGAGAACAGAAGGGCATCGGCCGTGGACAGGCTTCCGCTGTTATCGATGTGGCAGCAGCAAGAGACGAGTATTTCGAAGAAACAGGCATCTACGTACCGATCTGCTCCGACGGCGGTATCGTTTACGACTATCATATGACGCTGGCTCTGGCCATGGGTGCAGACTTCATGATGCTGGGAAGATACTTCTCCAGATTCGACGAGTCACCGACGAACAAGCTGACCCTCAACGGCAGCGTCGTCAAAGAGTACTGGGGCGAAGGCTCCAACAGAGCGAGAAACTGGCAGAGATACGATATGGGCGGCGACAGCAAACTCAGCTTCGAAGAAGGCGTAGACTCCTACGTTCCTTACGCAGGACCGCTCAGCGACAACGTGCGCCAGTCACTGCAGAAAGTCAAGTCAACTATGTGCAACTGCGGAGCACTTTCCATCCCTGAACTTCAGGAGAAGGCGAAGATCACCATTGTTTCAGCTACAAGTATCGTAGAGGGTGGTGCTCACGACGTAATTCTCAGAGAGCAGGGTAAATAATAGATGAAAAACGAGAAAATCATCGTTCTGGATTTTGGCGGACAGTATAACCAGCTCATCGCCCGCAGGGTGCGTGAGTGCGACGTGTACGCCGAAGTCCACCCATATACGAAATCACTTGAAGAAATCAAAGCTATGGAGCCTTCCGGGATCATTCTCACGGGAGGCCCCAATAGCGTATACGACATGGCATCGCCGCATTATGACGCGGAGTTGTTCAGCTGCGGCATCCCGGTTCTGGGGATCTGCTACGGCGCGCAGCTCATGGCCTGGTCCCTTGGGGGCACCGTGGAGACGGCGCCGGTCAGCGAGTACGGCAGGACGGAAGTCACGGTAAAAGACAACGGGGGCCTTTTGCAGGACGTGTCGGATACCACCATCGCCTGGATGAGCCATACGGATTATATCGCAAAGGCGCCGCAGGGTTTCTCCGTGACGGCGGAGACTCCTGTATGTCCGGTGGCTGCCATGGAGAACGAGGAGGCCAAGCTCTACGCTGTGCAGTTCCACCCGGAGGTGACCCACAGCGAAGAGGGCGATAAGATCCTGCGAAACTTCGTCCGCGATGTGTGCGGGTGCAGCGGAAGCTGGCAGATGTCATCTTTTGCAGAAGAGGCCATCGCGGCGGTAAGGGAACGCGTGGGAGACGGCAAAGTTCTCTGCGCGCTTTCCGGCGGCGTGGATTCTTCGGTGGCTGCCGTGCTTCTGTCAAAGGCAGTGGGCAAGCAGCTGACCTGCGTTTTCGTAGACCACGGGCTCCTTCGCAAGAATGAAGGGGACGAGGTGGAAGCGGTTTTCGGACCGGAAGGCGATTACGATCTGAATTTCATCAGAGTGAACGCACAGCAGCGATTTTATGATAAACTGGCCGGCGTGATCGAGCCGGAGGCTAAACGAAAAGTGATCGGTGAGGAGTTCATCCGCGTCTTCGAGGAGGAAGCCAAAAAGATCGGTGCAGTGGACTTTCTCGTCCAGGGAACCATCTATCCGGACGTGATCGAAAGCGGTCTG
>CAMOWO010000116.1 GCA_946628525.1 uncultured Bacillota bacterium
TCTATGGTGAGCAACTGGATGAGCCTGTCCAAAGTGATCACGTTCTTCTCCACCAGATGTGTGTAGAGCACCGGGAATGCTGTTTCCAGACCTACGATGCCGTAGGCGGCTCCTGCCATACCGCCGGCTTTTTCTTCTGCGCTGTGTGGTGCGTGATCTGTAGCGATCATATCGATGGTACCGTCCTTCAGGGCCTCCAGCAGTGCCTGCCTGTCCTCTTCGTATTTGATCGGTGGGTTCATCTTGAACCTGCCGTGGTCTTCGATGGCTTCTTTGCTGAATACGAGGTAATGCGGTGCCGTTTCACAGGTGACATCCAGGCCTTCCGCCTTGGCCTGCCGGATCAGTTCCACGCTCTCCTTCGTGGACACGTGGCACATGTGATAAGCGCATCCCGTTTCCCTTACGAGCTGCAGATCTCTGGCCAGCTGTTTGAACTCTGCCTCGGAGCTTTCCCTCGGGAAGTTCTCGCCCTCGCAGTGAGCCACCACCAGTTTGCCCAGTTCTTTCGCCTTTCTCATGGCCTGCCGCATGAGATCATCGGACATGACGCCTCTTCCGTCGTCTGTGAAGGCGATGACATCCTTTGCGATATCCGCAAGATCTGCCAGGGCTTCCCCCTTCTCACCCTTTGTGATGGCGCCGTAGGGATAGACGTGGACGCATGCGTCCTTTTCGATGATGTCCTGCTGGATCTTAAGGTGCTCCCTGCTGTCGGGGACAGGATCCAGGTTCGGCATGGACATGATCTTCGTGAATCCGCCGGCTGCTGCCGCTAAGGTCCCGGTCTTGATCGTTTCTTTATAAGAAAAACCCGGCTCTCGCAAATGTACGTGTACATCTGTAAGACCGGGCAATATCATTAAATCAAAACGGGAATTAAGATCGATCCCAATGGACTTCGCCACCTGCTCGACCTCTTCCATGTTCAAATAAAGTCTCTTCTTCGTCTTCATTCTGTTCGTTCCTTTATGTGGTCTGTTTCTCACTTATCTTCGCTATTAAACCACATGATATAGGGCAAGTCAAGAGATTCTTTTGATCTTACCGGAACTTGCAGGTAAAGAGCATAGTGTGATCCACTTCAGATCCCGTCTCTTCATATGAATCGGCAACCATATCAGGAGACAGCGCATACAGTTCGTTTTCGCTCTGATAGAACGCTGTGATCGGAATGGACTGATCACTGACCACATCGGCAGGATCTGTGATGCTCGTCCAGCAGTAGCCGCCTTCCTGTGCCATGTCCTTTTTGTCCATCAGCGTGACATTGGATACGGAGGCCATGGTCCCACCGGATGTGGCCACGGTGATGACGGCCTCCCCGGTCTCGTGGTTTCCGGTGATGGCGATGATCCCCTTTCGGTCTGCCGGATCTTCAAATGGGATCTCCATTTCCCCCTCGCTTTTTACCAGCTTGCCTTTCTCGTATACGTCCATATCGATGGTCAAACTCTTATAGTTGTCCTTCACATCGTACTTGAACAGCTGAGCATCGGCATCGTTTCCGGACAGGATCGTCTTCATCGTGGCCTCTGAATCGTTCAGATCGTAGGCTCTGACGTAATTATTCATGAAATATCCCTGCTCTTTGATGAAATGCACGGCAAAGATGGTCCCGGCAGCCAGTACGGCAACCGCGACAGACAGGACAATGATGATCTTCTTCAGTTTGTTCCGTTTATTGCTTCCGTCTCTTGCCACGCCTAAGATGTTCTCTTCCGAACGTGCTTCGATCTCGCTCTTATCGATCGTCTCCCCTGCAAAAAACTCGTTGAGGGTCATTCCCAGCTCCCCGCAAAGCCTCTGATACAGGGATACGTCCGGAAGGCAGATGCCTCTCTCCCACTTCGAGACGGACTTGTCGGTAACGCCTAATTTCTCTGCCAGCTGCACCTGCGTCAGGCCCGCATCCTTTCTTTTTTGTGCTATAAATCTTCCGATCTTGATCTGATCCATATCGTCACCTCCTTCATGCAAGCTCATACTACCATTGTGGTCCTTCGGAGAACACCCCTCGAAGGTAGAGTTGGTATGGATCCTGTAATTCAGCCGTTTCAGAGCTACTTAAAAAGTCTTGCTGCCGATGATCTCCAGGCGGTCAGGTTCTACGTGGCACATGAGATGATAGACCTTCACCCCTGCCGAGACGGCCTCTTCGAGAGCCAGCCCGAACTCCGGATGGGTGTCTACATTCGGACGGACTTCTCTCACCCCGTCCATCTGGATGACGAAGCCAAGAGATGCCTGATACCCTTCGGCAGCAGCTTTTGCAAGCTCACGAAGGTGCTTCACGCCGCGCTCCGTGGGAGCATCCGGGAAGTACCCGATTCCCTCCACTTCGAGGGTGCAGCCCTTCACCTCCATGAGGAAGCGCTCGTCACTTTTTTGCATATAAAAATCCACCCGGGAATCACCGAAGGTGTACTCGGGCCTGATCACGTCGTAGTCCTGACGGGACAGCCACTCCTTCACCACTTTGTTTGGCGCCTGACTGTCGATATTGAACAGCACGCCGGTGCTTTTGCGCACGCAAACAAGGTCGTACCGCGTCTTTCTTCCCGGGGTGCCGGGCTCTGTGAGAAACACCTGACTTCCCGGGACGAGAAGTTCTTTGCATCTTCCGGTGTTCTTGACGTGGACGATCTCGGTCTTTCCGCCGATCTTCACTTCGGCGATGAAGCGGTTGGGCCTTCGGATGAACGTGGCTTCCGTGATGTTATCGTAACGCATTACCAGAATCTGCTCTGCGGATTATCCTTGAGGTACTTGATGATATCGGCGCTCTCATACAAAGGTTTGCCGTCGATGAACAGACACGGCACCTGCTCCTTACCGCCCACTTTTACCAGTTCCTCGCGGTCCTTCTCGTTCTTTCGTATGTTCGCGTATTCGATGTCCGTACGCCCACTCTCCTCGATGGCCTTGATGACTTTTTTGCAGAATGGGCACGTGTCGAACATGTAGAGTTTTATTGACATTTCTTTCACCTGTTATGAAGTGACCTCCTGTCAAGCAGTTTTTATGAGATCACCACAACT
>CAMOWO010000117.1 GCA_946628525.1 uncultured Bacillota bacterium
ACTTCCAAGGCGAAGTCACAGGCTCACATCGATGCCGGCGCTAAGAAGGTCCTGATCTCTGCTCCTGCAGGCAATGATCTTCCGACCATCGTTTACGGCGTAAACCACGAGACACTGACGAAGGACGACACCATCGTTTCAGGCGCTTCCTGCACAACGAACTGCCTGGCTCCAATGGCGAAGGTCCTGGCAAACTACAGAGAACTGAGAACGGGATTCATGACGACGATCCACGCTTACACCGGCGACCAGATGCTTCTGGACGGACCGCACAGGAAGGGTGATCTGAGAAGAGCAAGAGCCGGCGCGATCAACATCGTTCCGAACTCAACAGGTGCTGCTAAGGCCATCGGTCTCGTCATTCCTGAACTGGACGGCAAACTCATCGGGTCAGCACAGAGAGTTCCTGTTCCTACAGGCTCCATCACGATCCTGGATGCTACCCTCAAGGATGAGACAGACTCCGTATCAGTAGAAGGCATCAACGAAGCTATGAAGGCTGCCGTTTCCGAATCCTTCGGATACACTGAGGAAGAACTCGTTTCAAGCGATATCATCGGTATCCCTTACGGTTCACTCTTCGACGCTACTCAGACTCTGGCAGAGAAGTGCGGAACACACATCTACGAAGTACGTATCGTGGCATGGTATGACAACGAGATGAGCTATGTCAACCAGCTGATCCGTACGATGAAGTACATGGGTTCCCTTGCATAGACCACAATTTTGCTTTTAAACTCTCTCTTCAATAAATCAAGAAAGACCGCAGCATCTGCTGTGGTTTTTTCTTGCGCCCGGGGCAGGGGCGTAAGGCGTTGACCCGGATGTGGCAGGGGAATATAATAGTGTCAGAGGTAGATAGAATGAAAGACAAGAAGATTGACGGCGAACCCAGATGGAGACTCTACTGTGTGGCAGCAGCGTTCACTTTTTCCATCGGTTTCTCATTTTTTGGAATAAAAATGTGCGTACCCTACGCGGATACGCTCACGATACTTACATACAGATACGTGGCGGCGCTCATCGGCGTGGTCATATGGATCGCGGTGACGAAGGCCATGGGGATCTTCCCCAAGGCGGAGCAGAAAAGGCCGAAGGCCAGGCTGTATCAGACGGCGGCCCTGTATATCCTGTTCATGATCTTCCAGATCCTGGCCATGTTCTTCGCTACATCCATAGAGGGCGCCATCGTCTACGCCATGGTGCCGATCTTCGCCAAGATCATCGGCAGGGTGGTGCTGGGCGAACGGTCCACGAGACTTCAGATGGTATTCGTGGTCATGACCGTGGCGGCGCTCATGGTTTTGATCGTGCTGAACGCTTCGGATATCCATCTCAATCTCAAAGGGATCGTGTTCATGACCATAGGGACCTTCTTCATGGGATGCCAGAACGTATCGGCCAGATACGTGCGAGGCGTGTTCAAACCCATCGAGATCACGGCAGCCATCGCCCTGGGAGGTTCCGTCATCTTCATCGGCACGTCCATCGTGAAGGCGGCGGTGACAGACGGCTGGGGAAAACTTCTCTCGCCGCTGTCCCATCCTGATTTCATCATATGGGTGTCGTTCCTGGGCATATTCTGCATCCTGCTGTCGGCCCAGTTCATGACCTACATGCTGGCTCACATGGAGATCGTCCAGTCGACGATCTTCAACAGCGCATCCACGCTGGTATCCATCATCGCAGGCGCATTGATCCTGGGCGAGCCACTCCACTGGTATCACTATCTGTGCGGCGCTCTCATCCTGGGAGGCGTGCTGGGACTGACCCTGGCTCCTGCCAATGCAAAGAATGCCGGCAAAGCCCTGTCGGAGGATATGAAGAAGTGAGCGCGAAATAAATAGAGACGACAAAGAGAGTGTCGCGTCAGTTTTTTCTGATGCGACACTCCCTCGCTTTTGGGGTCAGTTGCTTCCTCGTTCGATCCTGCTTCGGATCTTCGAAAAGTCGATGGTGCATTCTCCCTCGGATATGCGCACCGGGATCTTGTCATCGAAGGTGTAGCGTATGGCGATCTCATCTCCTTCGAAATAGTAGACGGTGACGCTTCTGTCATCGGGATCCACGATCCAGTACTCCCGGCAGCCTGCATGGAGGTACTTGCCGAGCTTGATGGTAAGATCCTTCCTCCTTGTGGAAGGGGACAGGACTTCCATGACGAAATCGGGAGCACCATAAATGCATCGAGTTTTTTCTTTTGATCTGTCACAGAGAATCACAAGATCCGGTTCGAGCATCGTCTTGTTGTCCCTGTCCAGCTGAACGCCTACAGGTGTGATATATACTTCGCAGGGAGAATCGTGGTCTTCGATACACATCTGGAATTGATACGCCACCTGAAAGGCGATGATCTGATGCACCAGCGTAGGGGGCGCCATGTCATAGAGCACGCCGTCGATGAGCTCGGCCCGTTGATCCTCCGGGAGGGCATCGTAGTCCTCGAGGGTATAGTCACCCTGTTTCTTATGGGGGACACCATCGGGAAGGGTGGCTCTGTAGATGTCTGCGGTCTCTGCAACACGGGGATCACCGGAGCTTCTGAAATCGTATTCTGCAGAAGGCATCAGGACCTTCTCCAGTGCCAGTATCGTCTTCCGCCTTGGTGCCTTCGTGGTGCCACTGAAAATCTTCTGTATGGTGGCTTCTGGCACACCGGACCTGGCTGACAGCTCCCTGTTGGTGAACCCTAGCTCGATCTTCCGCTTCTTCATTTCTTCGATTGTCATATCTGATCTCCCTTCCAACACCACAAATATACCATATATATACCATAATCATATCGTAAGCAAAGAATGGTGTCAATAACAGGAGAGGGGAGAAGCATCCCCCGTCGCGCCCATCGCTTCGCCTCCGCAGGCAGCGCCTGGAGGGTGCACCCTGCCAACAAAAAAACGGAGACCGTCAGGTCTCCGCCAGACTGTAGACAAACCTGCTAACAAAAATCAAGTACGAATTTGAGTTTGCTAGC
>CAMOWO010000118.1 GCA_946628525.1 uncultured Bacillota bacterium
CTTGCTGCCCATAACGATCGCTACTTTCAGGTTTGCCATTCTCTCGTTCCTTTCTTGTATCTCTGAAAATATCTGTTTCTATTTGAAGTAGTTGACGCCGGATTCAAAGATCTTCATGTCCTTCTCACCGTAAACGTTCTTATAAAGGTTCTCGCCGATTCTCTCGGAGTGTCCCATCTTACCGAACACTCTTCCGTCCGGTGACGTGATGCCTTCGATGGCCATCACAGATCCGTTCGGGTTGAAAGCGATATCCATGGATGGTTTGCCGTCGAAATCCACGTACTGCGTCGCGATCTGGCCATTGGCGATGAGCCTCTCGACGACCTCAGGCTTGGCGATGAATCGGCCTTCTCCGTGGGAAACAGGAATGGTGAAGACGTCTCCCGTATTCACGCCAGCCAGCCACGGTGACTTGACGGAAGTGATCCCTGTTCTGACGAGGCACGATGCGTGTCTGCCGATGGTGTTGTACGTGAGAGTCGGGCTGTCTTCCGTACCGTCCGTGATCTTGCCCTCCGGCACGAGACCCAGCTTGATCAGTGCCTGGAACCCATTACAGATACCAAGCATCAGTCCGTCTCTGTTCTCCAAAAGGTCCGCGACGGCTTCCTTGATGTTCGGGTTCTTGAAAACTGCAGCGATGAATTTCGCAGAGCCGTCCGGTTCGTCTCCTCCGGAGAATCCTCCCGGGATCATGATGATCTGGCTTTCTTTGATCTTCTTCTCCAGTTCTGAGATGGAGTCTTCCAGCTGCTCCGTCGTCAGGTTCCGGATGATGTGGATGTCTGCTTCCGCGCCGGCCTTCGTGAAGGCTCTTGCTGTATCCACTTCGCAGTTCGTTCCCGGGAATGTCGGGATGACCACCTTCGGTCTTGCCACCTTCACAAGCGGCGAACCTGTATATCTCTCGTTGTAGAACGGCTGCTCTACCTTCGTGTTGTCTGCCTTGTATCTGAATTCCTTCGTCCTTACAGGGAATACGCCTTCGATTGGATCCTGCCACTTCACGATGATGGCGGCGACTTCTTCCGCCTCGCCGTTGACGCTGAGTCTTCCGTCTGCGGATGTCTTACCGATGATCTCGTGAGCGGATCCTTCCAGAAGTGCTTCTGCATCTTCTCCTGCCGGGATCTCGAGAATGAGGCTTCCGTATGCCGGTGAAAGGATGTCCCCGGATGCCGTCACATCCGCGCCGATGCCGTTACCGACTGCCATCTTCACGAGGGCGATGTAGAGTCCGCCTCTGCCGATGGTCTGGGCTGCCAGGAGTTTGCCCGCTTCCGCCAGCTCTCTTACCTTCAGCAGGTTGGCCTTGAATACATCGAAGTCGATGAGACCGTCTCTGTTGACCGGTGCCGAAAGCACAGCCAGCGTGCTGCCCTTCTCTTTGAATTCCGTGGAGAGGACTTCTGCTGCATCGATGGTAGTGATCGCAAAGGATGTCAGTGTCGGTGGCACGTCGATGTCCATGAAGGTTCCGGACATGGAGTCCTTACCGCCGATGGACGGGATCTCCAGTTCCTTCTGTACCTTCAGTGCTCCCAAAAGTGCTGCCATTGGCTTGCCCCATCTCTCAGGCGTCGTACCAAGTTTCTCGAAGTACTCCTGGAATGTGAGTCTGATTTTCCTGTAGTCGCCGCCCATGGCCGCGATCTTCGCCACGGAATCGATCACTGCGTAGAAAGCGCCGTGGAATGGGCTTGCAGATGAAAGCTGCGGATCGAATCCGTAGGACATGATCGTCGCAGTCTGCGCATCACCCTCCGTGACCGGCAGTTTCGCTGCCATACCTGCTGCCGGTGAAAGCTGATACTTGCCGCCCAGCGGCATGAGGACCGTGCCCGCTCCGATGGTGGAGTCGAATCTCTCGATGAGGCCCTTCTTGCTGCAGCAGTTCAGGTCTGTGAGGAGTTCTTCCTTCGTCTTCGTTTCTTTGAAGATGTCCAGGATCTCGACTGCCTTCGGGTCTGTGCCGGCCGCACGCACCTTTGCGAACTGCTGTGCACCATTGGTGTTCAGGAAGTCTCTCGAAAGATCCAGGATGCACTTTTCTCTCCAGAACATCCGGACTCTGTTGGTATCCGTAACGGCTGCTACTACAGTAGCCTCCAGGTTCTCTTCATCGGCGTATCCGATGAACTCGTCCACCTTGTCCGCTTCAACGACCACGGCCATTCTCTCCTGAGACTCGGAGATGGCCAGCTCCGTGCCGTCGAGGCCTTCGTACTTTTTCTTGACGAGATCGAGGTTGATGTCCAGACCGTCCGCCAGTTCACCGATGGCCACGGAAACGCCGCCGGCACCGAAATCGTTACATCTCTTGATGAGGGTCGCGACTTCTTTGCGTCTGAAAAGTCTCTGTATGTTTCTCTCTACAGGTGGGTTGCCCTTCTGGACTTCGGCTCCGCATGTACTGATGGATTCTTCTGTATGTTCTTTTGATGAGCCGGTAGCTCCGCCGCATCCGTCACGTCCTGTTCTGCCGCCGACGAGGATGATGCGGTCGCCCTTCTCCGGCACTTTGCGGATGACGTGGTCTGCAGGAGCAGCGCCCACGACGGCACCGATCTCCATTCTCTTTGCGACGTAGTTGTCGTGGTATACTTCATCGACGAGGCCCGTCGCAAGACCGATCTGGTTGCCGTAGGAACTGTATCCTGCAGCAGCCGTCTGTGTGATCTTTCTCTGCGGGAGTTTGCCCTTGATGGTTTCCTCTACCGGAACGCGAGGGTCGGATGCTCCCGTCACTCTCATGGCCTGGTATACGTAAACTCTTCCCGAAAGCGGGTCTCTGATGGCTCCGCCGAGGCAGGTCGCCGCGCCGCCGAATGGCTCGATCTCCGTCGGGTGGTTGTGGGTCTCGTTCTTGAACATGACGAGCCAGTCTTCTTCCT
>CAMOWO010000119.1 GCA_946628525.1 uncultured Bacillota bacterium
CGGGATCTCATCGTAGTCGCCGATGATCTTCTTGAAGGCCAGCATGATCCTGGACATCTCACCGCCGGATGCGATCTTGCTGAGCGGTTTCAGAGGCTCGCCCCTGTTGGTGCTGATCAGGAACTGTACGGCATCGTTGCCGTTCGCCGTGTATATCGGCGCTTCCGTGAATTCCACGCTGAATGACGCGTCTTTGAATCCAAGCTGGAGCAGCTGCTCGGTGATCTGGGACTCCAGTTCGGCGGCCGCTTCTTTTCGTATCTTGGACAGTTCGGCGCAGTAATGCTTGAGACGTTCACCGCACGCGTGCAGTGACCACTTCAATGAATCGATATCGGAATCCACATTATCGATACGGGCAAGGCGCTCATCGAGCTCCTCTTCATAGGCGATGAGCTCCTCGATGGTCTTGCCGTGTTTGTTCTTGAGCCTGTTTATCATATCAGCCCTTGCGATGGCCTCATCCAGCTCAGCAGGTGAGAAGGTAGTCCTGTCCCGCATCTCCCGGATGGTGGAGGCTGCATCCTCCAGATCGTAATAGATCCCATCCATTCTGCCGGCCAGCTCCTGCAAATCTTTCGAATACTGTCCGAGATGGGACAGGGCAGAAGTGATCCCCTTGAGTCCCTGAAGGAGGGACGATTCCTCACCGGCTGCCGTTTCGTAGGCCCCCGAAAGGCCTTCATATATCAGTTCACTGTTCTGGAGCACAGAGATCCTCTGCTCAAGTTCCTCGTCCTCGCCGGGTGTGAGGTGAGCATCTGCGATCTCCTGCGCCTCGAACTCCATGAAATCTCTCTGACGTTTGTCCTTCGCCGCCTGGGCGGTCAGCTCCTTGAGCCGGGAACGTACATGGGTGTACTCCGCGTATGCTCCGGCGACGTCATCCTTTGCGGGATACGTTACGTCCTTGTGGTACATATCCACCAGGTCGATGTGGTATTCAGGATCCAGAAGGGACTGGTGGTCGTACTGTCCGTGGATGTCCGCGAGGCTCCTGCAAAGTTCGCTGAGGCGGCTCAACGTGACGATCTCATCGCCGATCCTGCAAAGGTTCCTGCCGGCAGCCGATATCTCGCGGGTGATGATGTACTCCTGCGCGTCTTTCTCCGCGATCATCTGGATCACGGCTTTGTCCTTGCCGGAGCGCACGAAACTACTGTCAGCTCTGCTCCCCAGAGCCAGGCTGACAGCTTCGATAACGATTGATTTACCGGCACCTGTTTCGCCGGTTATGATGTTCAGGCCATCGTGAAGATCAAAACTCGTATCTTCGATGGTGGCAAAATTTCTGATCTCTATATGTCTGATCATTTCATGCTCCCATGAGCTTATTTATTGAGAGTGATGAGGTCGTTCAGGTACTCTACGACGATCGCTGCGTTGTCGGCGTCATCCACGACGAACATGATCGTGTTGTCTCCTGCTATGGAGCCGATGACGTGAGGGATGCCGAAGGAATCAAGCGCCTCTGCAGCGGCGCCGGCGCATCCGGACAAGGTCTTCAGGACGACGATATTGCCTGAAGATGTGGCGGACTTGACCGTTTCTCTATAGATGTTGGACATTCTCCCCGATACAGGACGTTCTTCAGTGGAAGACGGCGCGTACTTATATTTGCCGGATGGTGAAAGGATCTTGACCAGCTGAAGCTCCTTGATGTCCCGGGAGATCGTGGCCTGAGTGACTTCATATCCGAAGTCTCTGAGCAGTGAAGCCAGCTTGTCCTGGGTCTCGATCTCGTGCGTCTCGATAAGCTCTAATATTTTGTTTTGTCTGGAAATACGCATGGTGATGCCTCCAATCCTGAATATATATGAATTATATCATACAATAGAATGGGCCGTAACATAATCCTTAACAAACATATGTTTGTGTGGTATACTTTTGTAAGTATACATAGAGGAGAAACTGCACATGAAGATATTGGGTATCGACCCGGGATATGCTATTATGGGTTACGGAGTCATCGAGGTGATCGGCAACCGTTTCAGAGTCTGCCAGTACGGCTCCATAACGACAGAAGCAGGAAGGCCCATCGAGGAGAGGCTCACACATCTGTACGATTCTCTGAGGGAGATCATCGATGAGGAGCGTCCCGACGTGGCTTCCATCGAAGAACTGTTTTTTAACAACAACGCCAAGACAGCCATCACGGTAGGCGAGGCCAGAGGCATCGCGGTACTTGCCTGCGCCAAGGGCGGTCTTGAGATCGCAGAATATACGCCAATGCAGATCAAGCAGGCCCTTGTGGGATACGGCAAGGCTGAGAAGAAGCAGGTCCAGATCATGGTGAAGACCCTTCTCAATCTGAAGGAGATCCCGAAGCCTGACGATACAGCGGATGCACTGGCGGCAGCCATTTGCCATGCCCACGCGGCAGGCACATCGAAGAGACTGAAGGAGTTATACGCGAGATGATAGGATTCTTAAGAGGAGAGCTCGCCGAGAAAGGCGACGGATATGTGATCATAGACGTAGGAGGCGTGGGATTCCAGGTCTTCGTACCGGCGAATTCCAGGGCCTATCTGGCATCCGACGGCAGCGAAATCACAGTCCACACGGCCATGATGGTAAGAGAAGACGACATCAGCCTCTACGGATTCTCACGCAAAGGTGAACTGGAGGCTTTCCGGAAGCTGATCACCGTCAGCGGCGTAGGTGCCAAGGCGGGTCTGGCGATCATGTCGGCATTCACTTTGGAGGAACTGGAGCAGGCCATCGCCTTCGAGGATTCCAAGTCTCTTACGAGAGCCAACGGTATCGGCAAGAAGACGGCGGAGAGGATCGTGCTGGAACTGAAGGATAAGTTCAGGCTGGACGGTGCGGAGCCACTGGATCCGGCTGCGGCAGCGGCTGCTGCGAGGGCAGAAGG
>CAMOWO010000120.1 GCA_946628525.1 uncultured Bacillota bacterium
AATACGTTCACGTTCTCACCGCTGTTGATGACGTGAGCCAGGCCGCCGAATCCGATATCGTACGCCCAGCCGTCGCCGCCGTACATCCAGAAGGTCTTTTTGGCCAGCTGGTCTTTGCTTCCGATGATCTCTTCTGCCAAAGGATCCGAGGATCCTTCCAGTGCCGCAAGGAGTTCATCCGAGGCGATCCTGGATGCGTCGAAGTTATCGAAGGCTTCGATGTATTTCTCGCAGGCCTCTTTGACATCGCCGGTCGACTTCTCGGCGAGGGCCGCTACCTTTTCTTTGACGGCATCTCTCTGCTGCCTTACGGACAGGAACATGCCCAAGCAGAGCTCTGCGTTATTTTCAAACAGGGAGTTCGTCCATGCAGGACCGAATCCTCTGCGGTCTGTCGTATATGGGATACCAGGCATGGATGCTCCCCAGGCCTGTGTGCATCCTGTCGCGTTAGCCCAGTAAACGCGCTCGCCAAAGAGCTGCGTCATGAGTTTTGCATATGGGGTCTCACCGCATCCTGCGCATGCAGCCGAGAATTCCACGAGCGGCTTTTTGAACTGGCTGCCCTTGATGGACCAGCGATTGAACAGGTCGCCCTTATCCTTGATCGTAAGACCGTATTCCCAGCGAGCCTTCGCATCATCGTCCAATGTGACAGGCACCATCGTCAGTGCCTCCACAGGACAACTTTCGGCGCAGCTTCCGCAGCTGGTGCAGTCGAAGGATGATACGCTGATGTTATAGTGATATCCCTTTGCAGCGCCCACGGCAGGGACCGTTTCGATACCAATCGGAGCCGCATCCTTTTCTTCATCGTCCAGCAGATACGGTCTGAGACATGCGTGCGGACAAACCAGGGAGCACTTGTTGCACTGGATGCACTTCTTCTTGTCCCACTCAGGGATCGTCACCGCGATGCCTCTTTTCTCAAAGGCGGTAAGGCCCATCTCCATGTTGCCGTGCTGCTTGTTCATGAAGGTGCTGACAGGAAGGTCGTCGCCCTTCTGCGCGTTCACAGGCTCCAGTATCCTGCGGACCACATCAGGAACGTCCGGATCTGCCTCATCAGAAAGTGCCTTGTTCAGGATGCTGACGGCAACGTTCTCCGTCTCCGGAAGCTCGGCCCACTCTGCAGGCACATCGATCTTCACAAGCTCCGTTGCGCCGGCATCGATGGCTGCCACGTTCATGGCCACGACATCGTCGCCCTTTGCCATGTACGTCTTGCGTGCTGCCGCCTTCATGAGTTCCAGAGCCTCGTCCTTCGGGATGATCCCCGTTATCGCAAAGAATGCTGCCTGCAGCACAGTGTTCGTGTGGTTCCCAAGGCCCAATCTCATGGCGATATCCGTTGCATCGATCGTATAGAACGATATGTTCTTCGTTGCGATGTATCTCTTGACATCATCCGGGATGTTCTCGTCGAGTTCCTCCGGTTTCCACTGGCAGTTCATGAGGAAGGTTCCGCCTTCCTTCAGCTCACTGACCATGTCGTACTGCCTGAGATAACTCTGGTTATGACATGCCACGAACTCCGCCCTCTTGACGTAGTAGCTGCCCTTGATCGGCTCTTTGGAGAACCTCAGGTGGGACTTCGTACATCCCAGAGATTTCTTTGCATCATATTCAAAGTATGCCTGTGCATAGATGCCTGCGGCCTCTGCCAGGATACTTACTGTATTCTTGTTTGCACCGACTGTACCGTCGCCGCCGAGACCCCAGAATTTGCATCTGTAGGAACTGCCCTTCGATACACCGGAAACGTGCGGAGCATCCAGGGAAAGATGGGTCACGTCGTCCACGATACCGATGGTGAATCCTTCGATCGGATTCTCGCTTTCGAGATTTCGGTAGACTGCCAGGATCTGGTCAGGATCCGTATCCTTCGAAGAAAGACCGTAGCGACCGCCGATGACTTTGAACATACGGCCCGTCTTCACCATGGCCGTGCATACGTCCTGATACAAAGGCTCTCCGGCAGCGCCCATATCTTTGCATCGGTCGAGTACGGCAACGCGTTTCACCGTCTCCGGGATCGCTTCCATGAGTTTTTCTGCGGAGAACGGACGATAAAGATGTACCTGGACGAAGCCTGTCTTCTTGCCGCGTTCGTTCAGATAATCCACAGCCAGTTTGACTACGCCGCTTACGGAACCCATGGCGATGATCACATCAGTAGCTTCCGGATCACCGTAGTAATTGAAGAGATGATATTCCCTGCCCGTCAGCTCACTGATCTTGCCAAGATACTTCTCCACAACGTCAGGAACGGCATCGTAGGACAGATTGTTCGCTTCTCTGATCTGGAAGTACACGTCCGGGTTCTGCACCGTGTTTCTGAGCACAGGATGCTCCGGATTCAGCGCGTCCTTGCGGAATCTTGCGAGGGCTTCCTTGTCCACCATGTCCACCAGTGCCTGCCTGTCCGGTTCCTCCACTGTCGTCAGTTCATGGCTCGTACGGAATCCGTCGAAGAAGTGCATGAACGGAACGCTTGTCTCTATGGCCGTAAGGTGTGCCACAGCCGCAAGGTCCAGGACCTCCTGGACGGTTCCCGTGCAAAACATGGCGTATCCCGTGGAACGGCAGTCCATGACGTCACTGTGATCGCCAAAAATACTCATGGCGTGTGTGCCCACGGTACGTGCGGCTACATGCATGACGGAAGGCAGTCTCTCCCCTGCGATCCTGTGCATGACCGGGATCATGAGCATCAGTCCCTGGCTGGATGTGTATGTCGTCGCCAGCGCGCCCGTCTGGAGCGCACCATGGACAGCACCGATGGCACCGGCCTCACTTTGCATCTCCTGGAGCGTCACCGGCTGGCCAAACATATTCTTG
>CAMOWO010000121.1 GCA_946628525.1 uncultured Bacillota bacterium
CACGCCGCCTGTATGGATCCCGCATTTAGCGGCAGCATCCATCACCGTCTGGCCGGCTTCGATCTCGCAGCGTATGTTGTCAGGCAGGAAAGTGATGATCATACGACTTCTCCCTTAAGTTCATATCCCATTTCACGTGCATACATCTTGATGGTCGGAATGGCGTTGGCGTAAAAAGCATCCTCCGCCTGCTCCGCTTTGCGTCCGGCCACGAAATATCGGTCTGTATAGGCATCGAGCAGTTCTTTGAAATCCGCGCCCTTCCTGCAAAGGTTCGTCACGAAATCATACTCTTCCCGGTTCATCCGCTCCACCAGTTCCCAGAACTTGTCCATTTTGTCCGCCGGGACGATGCCGAAATGCGGCATGATGATGTACTTCGGATCAAGGGCCTTGCACTTCTCGATGGTCCTTATGGTGTCGCTGTAGCTTTTCAGTATCAGAGGCTGGTATTCATTGGATCTCGGAAGCAGAACGCCGAGGGTCTCGCTGGCCAGCATCATGTGATCCGGCTCCGACATGAAGGCCATGGAGCACTTCGTGTGCCCCGGTGTATAGACGGCGCGCAAAGCGTGGCCGCCGAGGTTGATGACGTCGCCTTCTTCCAGTTTGAGATCCACTCTCATGCCTTCGGTGGTCACCGTCTCCGGATCAGCACCGTAAAGTTCTGCCGCGGATCTTCCCAGTTCTTCGATCACCTTCAGTGCTCCGGGTCTGTGGAGGATATCCGCACAGTATGCTCCCCCTGCGATCACCGCATCCGGGAAGGCTTTCATCACGTAAGGAAGTCCCCCCACGTGGTCGTAATGGGAGTGGGTCAAAATGATGTAATCGAGGGGTCTTCCGCCCAGTTCTTCCTTAACGTTCTCCGCCAGTTTGCTTCCGCAGTAAGCCATGCCGCAGTCATAAAGAGCTGTCTTCGTATCTCCCAGAAGCAGGTAGCTCTCGCCGCCGTCCCCTGCTGTGACTCTCCTGATCCAGTCCGGGTAATCATGTCTCGTTTTCTCGTCGATAATGATCCTGTTATCCAACTTTTCTATCCTCTGTTCTTTCTGTGCATCATTTCATGCTCTTTGGCGATCTCATCGTGGAGCTTGATGGAATCCCACTCTGCATTCGTCGGCGTCATGACGGCCTTGAGGGCCACCGACGGGATCCCCTCCTGTCTGAAATAAGCCAGGAATGCGTTCATCCTCATTTCATCGAACATGAACATCACGATCATCCTGTCGTCAAAACCTTTTCCGAAATTGACGTTTGCCGTGCGCTCCATTCCCGGGACTCCTGCCAGTGCGCCCAAAGGCTGCAGGTAGTCAGCAGCAGCAACATCGATAATCCTGACACCTGTTTTGTCCAGGTATTCTCTTATCTTCTCGTTATCATCTCCCTCCGTCATGTTATAGAGAAGGACGGAAGGCTTCAGTTCATTCATCGTATCCATAGGTTTCTCCCCTGTGTAAAATTCAACAGAGTTATTATACTACAGCGAAGCGCTGAAATGCATCAAAAAAGGCACATCCCATCAGAATGTGCCCCTTTATTTCATTGATCTATGCCTGTAAATGCCTCTTTGAGTTCTTCCCAAGAACTCTCAGGAATACGACGATCAGTACGATACCCAGCAGCAGTGATACGATCGGCGTCCTGATGAATCCTGCAACGAGGTATCCGATGCAGGATATTGCTGCAACGAAGATCGCATATGGAAGCTGTGTCGATACGTGGTTGACGTGGTTGCACTGAGCACCGGCGGATGCCATGATCGTAGTATCTGAGATCGGTGAGCAGTGGTCGCCACATACAGCACCAGCCATGCAGGCTGACATCGCCAGGATCATCATCTGGTGATCACCTGAGAATGCCGTTACAACGATCGGGATGAGGATACCGAAGGTTCCCCATGAAGTACCTGTCGCGAATGCCAGGAAGCATCCGATGACGAAAACGACGGCCGGCAGTACAGGAAGCAGTGTTCCTGCAGAGTGCTCTACGATGCCGGCAACGAAGTTCTTCGCTCCGAGACTGTCCGTCATGGCCTTCAGCGTCCATGCACAGGTCAGGATCAGGATAGCAGGTACCATGGCCTTGAATCCTTCAGGCACGCAGCCCATGCAGTCATTGAATGAGATGTTGCGGCGGCATACATAGAATGCGACGGTGATGATCAGCGCACACAGGGATCCGATGGCAAGGCCTACGGACGCATCACTGTTTGCGAAGGAATCGATGAAACTCTCGCCTGAGAAGAACCCGCCGGAGTAGATCATGCCGATGACGCATGCGATGACCAGGATCACGACCGGGAATACCAGGTCGATGACTTTGCCGTTCTCACTGACTTCTTCGTTTGCGATCTTCTTGTAATCCTCGCCGCCGGATGTGAACAGATCACCCTTTGCAGCGTTGGCTTCATGCTTCGCCATGGAACCGAAGTCCACGTTCATGCTGACGATGGCCAGCATCATGACGATGGTCAGCAGCGCGTAGAAGTTATACGGGATCGTCTCGATGAATACCTTGAGGCCGTTCTCTCCTTCTACGAATCCTGATACTGCAGCTGCCCATGATGAAACAGGAGCGATGATGCAGATCGGCGCCGCCGTCGCGTCGATGATATAGGCGAGTTTTGCTCTGGATACATTATGAGAGTCCGTTACAGGTCTCATCACGCTACCTACTGTCAGGCAGTTGAAATAGTCGTCGATGAAGATCAGCACGCCGAGAGCGAATGTCGCCAGCTGGGCGCCGACTCTCGTCTTGATGTGATCCTTGGCCCAAAGGCCGAATGCTCTC
>CAMOWO010000122.1 GCA_946628525.1 uncultured Bacillota bacterium
GGTTCCGGTCCCTTGCTGACCTTGATGGAAACCTTGGATCCCTTCTTCAGCTGTGAGTTGGCGTCGTACTGCTGCCACATGACTGTGCCGGCGGCGTACTTGCTGCTGTACTCGCTGGATACATTACCCACGTTGAGTCCTGCGTTCTTGAGGGCGGACTTGGCCTGGGCTTCCGTCTGGCCTATGAGGGATGGAACGCCCACCTTTGCTTCGGAGCCGTCACTGACGACGACATCGATGGCGGTGCCCTTCTCTACTTCTTCACCGGCCTTCGGGCTCTGGCTCAGAACGTAACCCTTTGCTTTATCGCTGGCCTCAGTGGTGACGTTTCCGAGTTTGAATCCGGCCGCTTCAAGGTAAGCGGAAAGCTCGCTCTCGTTCTTGCCCACCAGATCAGGCACGGAGCCTTCTCCAAGGCCCTTACTGATGTTGACGGTGATGGTGCTTCCCGTCTTCACGTCTTCGCCCGGCATCGGATCCTGGGATACGATCAGGCCCTTCTCGTATTCTTCACTGATGACTTCATCGCCTTCCACGACCTTGACGTCATACGTCTCTGCGGCCTCCTGGGCCTGCTCCAGGGTCATTCCCACGAAGGTCGGCGCCTCGATCGTCTTGCCTCCCAGAAGACCTGTGGCAAAGGCGATGGCAAGACCGATGATCACTGCCAGCACGGCCGCGCCGATGATGGTCATCTGCTTACGGGAAAGCGGCTTCTTGTTCTTCTTTTTTGACTTCTTCTCGCCATCGAGATCCCCGTCCTCGTAATCGGTCTCCGCGATCTTGCGGCCGCCGCCGATCAGGGTTTCAGGGCCCACGATGTCCCCGATGAACTCCAGGTTGTTCAGGGCTTCGATCAGTTCATCCGCCGATGCGTATCTGTTCACAGGATACTTGTCCGTACACTTCATGATGATGTGCTCCAGTGCCGGCGGCACTCCGGAAACCACCTGTGATGGCGGTGTCATCTCTCCGTTTATGTGCATGAGTGCGATGTTTACGGGATTGTCCCCATCGAACGGGACTTTGCCTGTGAGCATCTCGTACATCACGATTCCCAGAGAGTAGATATCTGATTTCTCGTCTACGTAACCGCCTCTTGCCTGCTCCGGTGAGAAGTAGTGCACCGAACCGATGATCCCCTCGGTGTTGTCCACGATGGTGGCGGAGTTGACGGCTTTGGCGATACCAAAGTCCGTGATCTTCGCTGTCCCGTTCGGTGTGAGCATAACGTTGTGCGGCTTCACGTCTCTGTGGATGATGTGGTTCTTATGTGCGAACGCCAGCGCCGATGCGATCTGCTTGGCCAGCGCGATGACCTTCGGGTACGCCATTGCGCCCTGGGCCTTGATGTAATCGCTGAGCGTTCTTCCTTCGATCAGCTCCATGACGATGTAATGGATGTTGCCTTCTCTGCCTACATCGTAGATGTTGACGATGTTCGGATGAGAGAGGCTGGCCGCTGACTGCGACTCTCTTCTGAAGCTGTCGATGAATTTACTGTCATGTATGAATTCAGGCTTGAGTATTTTGATTGCGACGAATCTGTTGAGAAGTTTGTCTTTGGCTTTGTATACGACGGACATTCCGCCTTCGCCGATCCTCTCAAACAGTTCATATCTGCCTGCAAGTACTTTTGTACCCATTTTTGCCTCCCGTAATTTTATATTTTAATACACACTACTGTGATGTTATCTCTTCCTCCAAGCTCATTCGCCTTGTCTACCATATTCTGACATATCTCAGTCATGGTCCCCCCGGCGGCGAGCAGTTCAATGATATCCTCTTCCGGGACCTCTCCATAAAGCCCGTCTGAGCAAAGCATGAGGATATCTCCCCTGAACACTCTGAACTGGTAGTAGTCCGGCACGACGCCCACTTCTGCTCCCAGGGCCCTGGTGATCACGTTTCTCTGAGAGTGGGTCTCCGCCTCCTCCTCGGTGATCACGCCCTTGTCCACCAGTTCGTTGACATACGTGTGGTCTTTTGTTATTTGTTTCAGTTTGCTGTTTCTGTAAAGGTATGCTCTGCTGTCACCCACATTGGCGATGTACGCATCGCCTTTTTTGAGATAAGCTGCGATTACTGTCGTGGCCATGCCCCTGTAGGCACGTTTCTCCCTACCCATGGTGTAGATCTTCGTATTGGCGTTCTCGATGGCCTCCGCGAAGAATCCAAATATATCGTCAGCTGTCTTTAGTTCTTTCATGTCCTTATCGTTGACCATCATGGCAAGCTCGCTGACTGCTGTGCGGCTTGCCACTTCGCCGGAGCTGTTGCCGCCTACTCCGTCGGCCACGATATAGACATCATCACTTGGGATCACAAAGCATGCGTCTTCGTTATTGGCACGAGATACGCCTTTATCGCATTTGAATCCTATCTGAGTCATGTTTCAGTTTATTTCTCCTGTGTTTTGCGGTCTATTTGCCGGTCTTCTTCATCACGCAGATGAAGAAACCGTCCGTACCGTCTTTGCTCGGAAGCAGCTGCAAACGTTCCGTCTCTTCGAAATTGCCGTGCTTCCTGAGGAATGTATCTACAACGTCATCATTCTCGTTGTGGTTGATCGTGCATGTGCTGTAAAGCAGGGTGCCGCCCTTCTTCACGTAGTTTGAGGATGCTTCCAGGATCGCCAGCTGCTTGATCGGAAGCGTCTTCATCTCGGAATCCATCTTCTTGTACTTGATCTCCGGCTTTCTTCTGACGACGCCGAGACCTGAACAAGGTGCATCCACCAGTACGGCGTCTGCTTCGCCGATCATCTTGGAGTCGATCCTC
>CAMOWO010000123.1 GCA_946628525.1 uncultured Bacillota bacterium
CCGAGATGGCAACGGATGCGGACACCATCGGTTATCTCAAGCGCATGAAGAAGTCCATGGTGAACATCAAGAAGATGCTGGCAGACAGCCCGAAGGACAACGACCGCAAGAGCATCCAGAAGATGAAGGATCAGTACATCCCGAGCACCATCGAGATGATCCAGAAGTATCTGGATTCCGCCACTTCAGAATCCATGAAGAACGAGATCAAGGGTATGCTCTCCACCATGGCGACGGCCTACAAGAACATAGAGAAACAGCTTCAGCAGCAGGATGATATCGACACAGGTATCGACATCGAAGTGATGAGACAGACCCTCGCCAGAGATGGTCTGCTCGATCCGGACTTTAACGTGAAAGCTTAATTTCGTTACAGGTATAAAAGGAGAAGGAGTAAATTATGTCAGAAAACAAAGATTTTGAGGTTATGACACCTACACTCGAACTGGAGCCGGCACAGGAGACAGCTGCCCCGGTAGCGCAGGCAGTAGCAGTGGCAGAAGCACCTGAAGCTGAGAAACTCGATCTTGTCATGCCGACATTGTCCCTGGAATCCATCGATGATACCGTCGTCAACCAGATGGAGGAAGCAGACAAGCAGGAATTCAAACTCCAGAGTTTCACGGAAGAAGAGAAGAAGCAGATCAATGATTTCGCAGATAAGATCGACCTGCATGATTCGAACCTCATGGTCACGTACGGAGCGGGAGCTCAGAAGAGGCTGTCAGACTTCAGTACGGAGACACTGGCACAGGTAAGAAACAAGGATCTGGACGATATCGGAACTCTGCTGAGCGGACTGATGGCCGACCTGAAGTACGATCCTGATAAGGAGAAGAAGGGATTCTTCGCAGGACTCTTCGGCAAGAGCGCCAACAAGCTGGAGGAGATGAAGGCTCACTACAGCAAAGTAGAGACGAGCATCGATTCCATCTGCGAGTCCCTCGAGAAGCACCAGCAGAAACTGTTAAAGGACGTCGCGATCCACGACAGACTTTATGAGAATAACAAGATCTATTTCAAAGAACTGACGATGTACATCGCTGCCGGCAAGATCGCGCTGGATCGTGCCCGCAACGAAGAACTGCCTGCACTGAAGGCAAAGGCGGAGCAGTCCGGTCTTCCGGAAGATGCACAGGAAGCGCGCGACTTCGCATCCATGTGCGAGCGTTTCGAGAAGAAGCTCCACGACCTCGACCTTACGAGAGCCGTTTGCCTGCAGAACGCACCGCAGATCCGTCTGACCCAGAACAACGCCATCGTTCTCAGCGACAAGATCCAGACGACGCTGATGAACACGATCCCGATGTGGAAGAACCAGCTGGTCATCACCATGGGCCTTGCACACAACAAGGAAGCCGTGGAGGCACAGCACGCCGTCAGCAACACCACCAACGAGATCCTGAAGAAGAACGCGGAACTTTTGCATCAGGGAACCGTCGAGGTGGCAGAAGAGAACGAACGCGGCATCGTGGATCTGGAGACTTTGCAGCATACGAACGAGGAACTCATCGCGACCATCGACGATCTGATGAAGATCCAGGAAGAGGGAAGACAGAAGAGAAGAGAAGCGGAGGCAGAACTCACGCGCATCGAGAACGAACTCAAAGCGAAACTCCTTTCCGTTTCTGTATAAGAACGGCTGGGGCGGTCCTTACGGGGCCGCTCTTTTTATTGGAGAAATGTGTCCTGCGCATAACGCAAAGGACGCCTCGATGTAAGGCGCCCTAAGGGGTTGTAGTTTTGTTTGTTATGTTTTGATTAGAGGAAGGATTATTTGTTTTATGGAACGATTATAATATACTATCTCTTTGTGCAGATTGTCGGTAGGAAATGTGAAGGTTTCTTGAAGAAATACGACACAAAGTTATGATAATGTGCTATAATAAGCGCTGTGCGGATGTAGTTCAATGGCAGAACTTCAGCTTCCCAAGCTGATAACGCGAGTTCGATTCTCGTCATCCGCTCCATTTTATTTAGAGGATAAAAAACGTAGGGACGAAAGGTATAGTCAATGAGCAAGTACACCATAATTTTCGGTAGTCCGAGAAAGAACGGGAATACTGCATCTCTGCTGAAACCATTCATGAGCGAGCTCAGGGAGATGAAGGTGGAGGTAGACTATTTCGACGTGTACGATATGAATATCGGCGGGTGCAGGGATTGCCTCTGGTGCCAGCAGGACAAGAAGCACATCGCCTGCGTCATCAACGATGATATGCAGCCGATCCTTGAGTCCATCAGCACCAGCGATACCATCGTGTTCGCATCCCCGATCTACGCCTGGTCGGCTCCGGCACCGGTGAAGGCGGTCATCGACAGGACCGTGTATGCCAGCTGCAAGTACTACGGCGGAGATCCATACGGTCCGGCGCTGCTGTCCGGCAAGAGGCTTGCCCTGGTGGTGACATGCGGATATCCGGTGGAGACAGGGGCAGACCTTTATGCGGAGGAGATGAAGCGGTACTGCAAGCACTGCGGCATGGAGTTCGCAGGATATATCGTCGAGAGACAGAAGAACCTGGAGGATCCTTTCATCGATGAGAGGAAGATCGACAAGGCCGGCGAGTTCGCCAGACGGCTGCAGGGAATATGAGAACAGAGACGCTCACATTTGTGGGCGTTTTTTCATATGGGAGGAGGCCAAATCGACCGTATGGCTTACCAAGTCCTTTATTTGAATATCAGTATGGTGCTATAATAGCCATAGGAAATTTTGTGCTCAAGAAAGGAGGCTCGTCATGAGTTACATTCGAGAGGTAATTGGGGGATCCGAT
>CAMOWO010000124.1 GCA_946628525.1 uncultured Bacillota bacterium
AGAAGAGATACTACATCGAAGGTAGAAAGATCAAATAATCGTGGAAACACTGAGAAAACACAACAAACTAATCATATTCGGAAGCATCCTAGTGATAATAGGGTGCTTCCTTGCGCTTGCGTACCCTTTTTATTACCAGCACAGTTGCGAAACGAGGGTCTACCACGATCTTCAGGAGCCGGTAAGCAAAGCGATGCCGGCGGCCATCGGCATCGTGCGGGTGTCGCATGAGGGCGAATCTTCATCCTACAGCGCCGGCGCCAGCGGCGTCATCATTTCCGCAAAGGATGGCGAATACAAAGCCCTCACGGCCTGCCACGTGGTGGCCGATGAGTCCTCCGAGTACCGCGTGTTCACGGTGAGCACCGAAAGCCGCGATCAGTACCGTGACCGCGTATACGGCGATGACCGGCACGTCACCAATGATGAGTATTACGGAGCGATGGCAGAAGCGAAGGTGATAAAGAAAGACCCGGACTGCGATCTGGCCCTCATCTCTTTCGAGAGCCGTGAAGCTCTCGGCAGCGTGGATGTATCGGAGAAGGACCCGGCGAAAGGAGAACGCATCGCCGTCATCGGCAATCCGTCAGGGGAGAAATTCCGCGTGTCCTACGGTGTGATCAAAACCGGTAAAGAAGAAAAGTTCGATCCCGGAGATGGGATCGTAAATGATGTGCTGAGGCACAATGCCTATGAAGCACCGGGAAGCAGCGGCTCTGCTGCGCTGAATGAAGATATGGAGCTTGCAGGGATCAATATTGGAGGCGGAAGAAATGCCTTCGGCTGTTTCAAGTACGGCGTGATGATCCCGGCCAGTCAGGTGCGGGAGTTTCTTGCGGATTCTCGGAACTGAGTTGATGCATATGTACAGGGACAGCCTGCGTTACTGCTTTTCCGCAGGAGTGGGAACGATCGCAGGCGAAATGAACGTAAAAAACAGATAAACCCCAGAGACTGTCTGAGCCGTCAGGCGAGTTTCTCTGGGGTTCCGTTTTTTGTGAATGAGCCTTGCCAATCGTCCGCGACGAGGACTTGCGGTAAAGCAGGCTGTTACTGTTTATTTATCTGTTATTTCTCTGTGCATATCCTGCAGGGATTTGATCTCGTTCGTGCTGCTCGTCTTGTGGGCCTTGATGCCGTGAGCCGTTGCCGTGGCTGCAGCCATAGTGGTGATATAAGGAACTTTGCCCTTGATGGCAGCCTTTCTCAGGTAGCTGTCATCCACCATGCTCTTCTTATCATCCGGCGTGTTGACGATGAGGTCGATCTCGCCGTTTGTGATGGCATCGATGATGTTCGGTCTGCCTTCGTGCAGCTTGTTGATGCGTGTGCAGTCGATGCCGGCAGCCTGGATCGCCAGCTGGGTGTTGCCCGTAGCGATGAGCTTGAATCCTGCATCGGCAAACATCTTAGCCAGCATCACAGCTTCCGGTCTGTCCTTCCTGTTGACGGAGATCAGTACTGTTCCTTCGCTTGGAAGCGGTGACTGGATCGCTTCCTGTGCCTTGACGAATGCTTCGCCGTAGGACGGTGACAGTCCCAGAACTTCGCCGGTGGATCTCATTTCAGGTCCCAGGATCGGGTCTACCTCAGGGAACATGTTGAATGGGAATGCCGCTTCCTTGACACCGTAGTATGGAATGTTCTTTTCTTTGAGTTCCGGTACAGGACTTGGGTTTCCTGTGAGCTCTCTCGTGATGATCTGAGTGGCCAGAGGAACCATCCTGACGTTGCAGACTTTTGATACGAGCGGTACGGTACGGGATGCTCTCGGGTTGGCTTCCAGAACGAATACTTTGTCATCTTCGATGGCGTATTGCATGTTCATGAGACCCTCTACATGCATCTCCTCAGCGATCCTGCGCGTGTACTCCTTGATGGTATCCACGTTTCTCGGTGAGATGTGGACCGATGGGATGACGCAGGCAGAGTCACCGGAGTGGACTCCTGCAAGCTCGATGTGCTCCATGACGGCAGGGACGAAAGCATGGGTCCCGTCTGAAATGGCGTCAGCTTCGCACTCCAGCGCGTTGTTCAGGAACCGGTCGACCAGGATCGGTCTGTCCGGTGTCACGCCGACAGCAGCGTTCATGTAGTCTGTCATGGCATCGTCATCGTAGACGACTTCCATGCCGCGACCGCCCAGAACGTAGGACGGACGAACCATGACAGGGTAGCCAATCTTCGCAGCGATGGCCTTGGCCTCTTCTACTGTAGTCGCCATACCGGATTCCGGCATCGGGATGCCCAGTTTGTCCATCATGGCTCTGAACTCATCCCTGTCTTCCGCAAGGTCGATGACTTCAGGAGAAGTTCCCAAAATATTCACGCCGTTCTTCTTCAGGTCAGCTGCCAGGTTCAGCGGCGTCTGGCCTCCGAACTGAGCGATGACGCCCAGCGGCTTCTCTTTATTGTAGATGCTGAGAACGTCTTCCAGTGTCAGCGGTTCGAAGTAGAGCTTGTCGGAAGTGTCGTAGTCCGTGGATACTGTCTCAGGGTTGCAGTTGACGATGATGGTCTCGAATCCCAGCTCCTTGAGAGCCTTCGCTGCGTGGACGCAGCAGTAGTCGAATTCGATACCCTGTCCGATCCTGTTCGGGCCACCGCCCAGGATCATGATCTTGTTGTTATCTGAAACAGGATCCTTATCTTCAGCGTTATATGTGGAGTAGTAGTAAGCGCTGTCCTTCGTGCCGCTTACATGGACACCTTCCCAGGCTTCTTCTACGCCCAGGCTGATACGCTTGTTTCTGATGTCCTCC
>CAMOWO010000125.1 GCA_946628525.1 uncultured Bacillota bacterium
CTTTCCCCATGGAAAGACGAGAACGGCAACTACAAGTTCTACGGCAGATTCAATCAGGGCGTCGTGACCATCAACCTGGTGGACGTGGCTCTTTCATCACAGGGCAATCTGGAGAAATTCTGGAAGATCTTCGACGAAAGACTGGACCTCTGCTACAGAGCCCTCATGTGCAGACATGAGAGACTCAAAGGAACGCTTTCGGATGCGGCACCGATCCTTTGGCAGTACGGAGCATGCGCAAGACTCAAGAAAGGGGAGACCATCGACAAGCTCCTCTACGGCGGATACTCCACCATTTCCCTGGGATACGCAGGACTCTGCGAGTGCGTGAGATATATGACGGGCAAATCCCATACGGATCCGTCGGCGACACCGTTTGCCCTTGAGATCATGCGCTACATGAACGACGCCTGTGCCAAGTGGAAGGAAGAGACGAACATCGGCTTCGGCATCTACGGAACGCCGCTGGAATCCACTACGTATAAATTCGCCAAGTGCCTGCAGAAGCGTTTCGGCGTCATCGAAGGCGTGACGGATAAGGGGTACATCACGAACAGCTACCACGTCCATGTGACGGAAGACATCAATGCATTCGATAAACTGGCCTTCGAGGCTCAGTTCCAGGATCTGTCCACAGGCGGCGCCATCAGTTACGTGGAAGTTCCTGATATGCAGAACAACATCGAGGCGGTGCTCCAGATCATACGCTTCATCTACGACAACATCATGTATGCAGAACTCAACACCAAGAGCGACTACTGTCAGGTCTGCGGATACGACGGAGAGATCGAGATCCTCGAGCAGGACGGCAAACTCGTCTGGACATGCCCGCAGTGCGGCAACCAGGATCAGGACAAGATGAACGTGGCCAGAAGGACATGCGGATACATCGGCACGGAATTCTGGAACCAGGGCCGCACCCAGGAGATCAAAGAGCGCGTGCTCCATCTGTAACGGAGGCAGATCGTGTATTACAGTGAGATAAAAAATTACGATATAGCGAACGGAGAGGGAGTACGAGTCTCCCTCTTTGTTTCGGGATGCAGAAACCACTGCGAGAACTGTTTTCAGCCGGAGACCTGGGATTTCTCCCACGGCAAAGAGTTCACGCAGGAGACCATAGACGAGATCCTCTCCATGCTGGACAAGTCCTACATCAACGGCCTGACGATCCTTGGGGGGGAGCCGCTGGAGCCGGAGAACCAGCCGGCGGTTTTGGAGCTCATCCAAAAGGTGCGCGGCGCCTTCGAAGACAAGGACATCTGGGTGTTCACGGGGTTTACCCTGGAAGAACTCAGAGAAGATTCCTGCCGGGCGAAGGCGGAGCAGACGGAGGAGATCCTGTCGCTCATCGATGTACTGGTGGACGGAAGGTACGTGGACGCTTTGCGCGATCTGACCCTGAAGTTTCGAGGCTCGCAAAACCAGCGTCTCATAGACACAAAAAAGACCCTCAGCGAGGGCCGTGTGGTGCAGCTTTAGCGCTATGCCGCGTGATGGGGTCGATTGGCGGAGTTTTCTTTTTTGATGTGATCTCCCAGGCGTCTGCCGCAGAGCTCGTCGGTGCAGTTTCGGCACATCAGCGCGTCGTTGCTCTCATCCCAGAATCTCTCCGGATGCAGGAAGAATGTGATCTCCCAGGCAACGAATATGATGATGGCCATGCCGGCCAGCGTCCAGGTGAAGAACCCTGGGATAAAGATGAACGGGGAGAACATCATCAGATGATCCCAGTTGAATATCCGGCAGGTGGTGCAGCAGCGGTTCTTCATGAAGTAGACCCGGAACGGGCACCAGAACAGGACGCAGATCACGTCGCTGAGGTAGAAACCTGCGGAGATGGCCATGACCACCTTGTGATCGAAGGAGGTGAAGCGGTACGCGAAGGCAAACGCCACCACCATGACGATCCAGATCAGTGCGATATAATATGCGTCTCTCGTGCTTCGTTTGATGAAAGCCAGGAGACGTTTTTTATTGATGTAACGTGCAAGTCTCTCTTTGTTGATATAGCCGAGGATGTTTTCTTTCTTGAGAAGTCTGGCAAGCTGTTTAGGCGTCAGGATCTGTTTTATGTGGCGCAGGTTGATCCGCTTCGTGATGGGAACGTATTTCGAACCGAAATATTTCGTGGATCCGAGAGGCCAGTAGCCGGCAGACGGGATCAGCTGCATGATCATATCCACCATCCACGCGATCCAGAGGAGGTGGAAGATCGAGAACTCACGGAAGAAGTTCAGCCCCAGCATGACATCGAACTGCCCCGGAGCAACGAAAGCGAGGACTACCGTAGCAGCGAAAATGCCGCACCTAAGCAGGAACCGCCTGAAATATACGGGGCGGAAGTTTCTGCCTGTTTCGTTGATAGAATGGGGATTATGTGCCATGCCGTGTCCTCATTTCCTTCAAAATGTCCCGCTGTAGAAACTCTTCAAGAAAATTATATCATGAAGAAGAGTATTTTTGCATCTTCATCTTTTATTAGTCGGCGAATGTTTGTATAATGTGTATTAGTGTTTTGAAAGAAGGGCGCATATGTTCGAATGCTTTCTCGTAGGGATCGGAGGCGGTCTCGGGGCCATGGGAAGATACATGATGTATAAGCTTCCGCTGCCGGACGTCCTGTATCCCGTACATACTTTTTTAATAAACCTGATCGGAGCCTTTTGCATAGGTCTGTTTCTGGCCCTCGGGCCGAGACTGGCTCTCGACTCGAAGACCGTGACATTCCTCACGGCAGGTCTTTGCGGCGGGTTCT
>CAMOWO010000126.1 GCA_946628525.1 uncultured Bacillota bacterium
CGGCCTTGACAGATTCGTAATGCTCCTGACGGGAGAAAAATCCATCAGAGAGGTCATCGCATTCCCGAAGAACCAGAACGCACAGTGTATGGTCAGCGAGGCCCCTGGCATCGTAGACGAGGCACAGTTGGAAGAACTGGGACTCAGACTGGCAGAGAAGGAAGACTAAAACATGGGCAGGATCGGGATATTCGGCGGATCATTCGATCCCATCCACAAAGGACATATAGGACTTGCGAAGGACTCCGTGACGGAGGGCGGGCTCAGCAAGGTCATCCTCGTTCCGGCAAGGCAGCAGCCGTTCAAGCAGGGCAAGAAGGTGACACCTGCGGCGGACCGGCTGGCCATGGTGAGTCTCGCCATAGCAGATGAACCTCAGCTTGAGGCGTCCGATTTCGAGATCCATTCCGGCGAGGTGTCCTACACGTATCTGACGATGAGAGAGATGAGACTGCTCTATCCCGACGATGAACTGTTTTTTATCACGGGGACCGATTCGCTTCTCATGATCGAGAAGTGGCGCAACGCAGAGGAACTTCTGACGAACTATTCTTTTATCGTCGGCTCGCGTCCCGGATACAGAGATGACGAACTCCGGGAATGCATGGAACATCTGCGTGATACGTACGGCACCTTTGTAGTGGGCATACATAATACTCAGATCGACGTATCATCGACACAGATACGTGATATTGCAAGGGACGGCGGGGACATCTCCGGATTCGTTCCCGAAGCAGTAAGAAATTACATCGTTGAAAGAGAACTATATTCAGATGATTGATTATTCCGATACAGAGGCGAGGCTCCGGGAATTTCTCAAGGAGAATCTCAAGGAGTCGAGACTCGAGCACACGTATTCCGTCAAGGAGGAGGCTGCAAAACTTGCGGCGGCCTATGGAGCGGACGTTTCGAAGGCAGAACTGGCGGCGCTTTTTCACGACGCCTACAGAAATCTTCCTCCTCAGGCGATGGATATGTACATAAACACACTTGGCATACCGGCCAGATATAAGGGAAATCCGAATCTGGCACACAGCAAAATAGCAGCTGCCGCAATGAAGCAGGTCTACGACATCGACGATCAGGAACTCATCGATGCGGTCTCATACCACACCACCGGAAGAGCCGGCATGTCTCTTTTGGAGAAGGTCCTGTTCATCGCTGACGCCATCGAGCCGGGAAGGCATTACCCGGGAGTCGATGAGATCCGCCAGGCAGCGTATGAAGATCTGGACAAAGCCTGCAGGCTGTCCCTCGAAGGGACTGTCAGGTTTCTGAAATCTAAGGACGCATTTATCGATCAGGATACGGTCGATGCACTGAAATATTTAAAGGAGAAAGATCATTTATGACGGAATCAAAATCCATGGCCCTCAAGATCGCGAAGCAGCTTGAGAGCAAAAAAGCATTCGATGTCAAGATAATCGACATTCTGCCAAAATCATCATTCGCAGATTATTTCGTGCTGGCGACAGGAGGCACGGGTAGACAACTAGGTGCTCTTGTGGACTACGTTGAAGACATTCTCGAACCTGAAGGCATCTTCCCGAAGGGCGTAGAAGGTCACGAATCCACAGGATGGGTGCTGATGGACTACGGCGATGTCATCGTCAATATTATGAGCAGCGAAATGCGCGACAAATATAACCTTGAGAAGATCTGGGGCGACTGTGAGATCCTGGATGTAGAGAAGCTGGAGGCTTAAGATGTTAGAGAGATACAATTTCGGAGAAATTGAAAAGAAGTGGCAGAAGAAGTGGGAAGACACCAATTCCTTCAAAGTAACGGAAGATGCTGACAAAGAGAAATACTACGTGCTGGAGATGTTCCCGTATCCATCCGGAAAGCTCCACATGGGACACGTCCGTAATTACTCCATCGGAGACGTGCTGGCCAGATACAAAAGAATGAAAGGTTTTAACGTCCTCCATCCGATGGGCTACGACTCCTTCGGACTTCCTGCCGAGAACGCTGCCATCAAGAACGGTACGCCTCCGGCAGAATGGACGTATTCCAATATGGATGAGATGACGAAGCAGCTCAAAGAGCTGGGTCTTTCCTATGACTGGGACAGACAGGTCGCCACATGCAAACCGGACTACTACAGATGGATGCAGTGGATCTTCATCCAGTTCTACAAAAAAGGACTCGCATACAAAAAAGACAATCCTGTCAACTGGTGCCCGAGCTGTCAGACCGTACTGGCCAACGAGCAGGTCGTGGACGGCAAGTGCGAGAGATGTAAGTCTCCTGTAACGAAGAAGAGCCTCTCACAGTGGTACTTCAAGATCACGGACTATGCTGACAGACTCCTGAAGAATCTCGACGAACTTCCGGGCTGGCCTGAGAAGGTCAAGATCATGCAGAGAAACTGGATCGGCAAGAGCCACGGTGCGCAGATCACCTTCCCGATCGAAGGATTCGATAAGGCCCTGGATGTCTATACGACAAGAGCAGATACACTCTACGGTGTGACATACATGGTCATGGCTCCGGAGCATCCATACATCAGCGAACTGGTGAAGGGAAGCGAGTACGAGGCCGATGTGAATGCATACATCGAGAAAGTCCAGCACATGAGCGATATCGACAGAACATCCACGTCCAACGAGAAGACGGGTGTGTTCATCGGCCGTTACGCCATCAACCCGATCAATGGCAAGAAGGTGCCGATCTTCATCTCGGACTACGTCCTCATGGGATACGGAACAGGTGCCATCATGGCCGTTCCTGCCCAC
>CAMOWO010000127.1 GCA_946628525.1 uncultured Bacillota bacterium
ATAAAGCGGGCATTCCGTAAATTAGCCATGAAATATCACCCGGATAAAAACCCGGGTGATACTTCGGCTGAGGAGAAATTCAAAGAGATCAACGAAGCCTACGCTGTACTCTCAGATCCTGACAAGAAAGATAAATACGATCGCTTCGGACACGCAGGCGTAGACCCTAATGCAGGCTTCGGCGGTGCAGGCGGCGGTTTTGGCGGCTTCGGCGGTTTCGGCGGCGGAGGCGGCAGCACAAGAAGACGTAACGGCCCGCGCAAAGGCAACGACCTTCAGAAAAGTCTCACCATCGACTTCGAAGAGGCGGCATTCGGGATCAAGAAAGAGATCAAGCTGAACAAGTTCGTGAGATGCAAAACGTGCTCAGGCACCGGTGCAGCCCCGGGTACATCCAAAAAGATGTGCACGAAGTGCAACGGTACCGGCGAGGTGAGGACGTCCCAGAGAACGCCTCTGGGCACGTTCCAGAGCGTTTCCCCATGTCCTGACTGCGGCGGCACAGGCGAAGTCAACGAGACCCCATGCAAAGACTGCGGCGGCACAGGCAGGATCCAGGATTCCGTCAAGATCAGCATCAACATCCCTGCAGGCGTGGACAACGAATCTGTGATCCCGATCAGAGGACAGGGAGAACCGGGCATCAACGGAGGACCGGACGGCGACCTTTACATCGTCATCAACGTGAGACCGCACAAACTCTTTGAGAGAAGAGGGCAGGATCTCTGGCTGGAGATCCCGATCAGCTTCAACCAGGCGGCGCTGGGAGATGAGATCACCATCCCGACGCTGGAGGACAAGGTTTCCTACAAGATCCCGGCAGGGACGCAGCCGGGCACGGTATTCCGTCTCAAGGGCAAGGGAATCAAGCACATCAAGTCGAACAAGAAGGGAGACCTCTACATCAGAGTCATCCTGGAGGTGCCGACGAAACTCAACGGCAAACAGAAGAAGGCCATCGAAGCCATGGGCAAAGAAGTCACCGTGGATTGCTATCAGAAGAAGCAGAGTTTCCGAGACAGCATAAAAGAATTCTTCTCATAAATACCAAACAAACAGAAGGGTGTTATATCAGAGCATGATCTGATGCAACACCTCTTTGTTTTCTAATGAATAAATCATATTGACCATGTCGTATACACCGTATATACTACATGTATGAAAGGATGGTGAATGATGATGGCAACGAAAGCAATGAATTTCAAATTCAATGAAGAAGAGATCCTGTTGATGAAGCAGGTAGCGTCTGTCTTTAATATGACTGTAACAGATATCGTCAAGGAAGCCGTCAATGAGTATATCGAGAAAATGATGCAGGATCCGTTCTACAAGCTGACGATGAACGTTGAGGATGCAGGCACGGAGGAGACGAATGAGATACTGGATGAGATATCTTCACTTACGGATGATGATCTTGCCATCGTTTCGTCCCGGCGTTTTGAAGTTTGACGGGAGGACTGTTTGTGAACAATAGCGTGGACTTGACATACGAGATACGATATACTAAGGCTTCCGAGAAGTTTTTCTCCTCACACGAGGACGTTCGTGCGCAATATGAGGAAGCCATCAGAAGGCTGATCACAGGTGACCACCCGGAGTCTGTTGACGTGAAGAGGATCAAGGGCAAGAGGAGCATCTACTACAGGATAAGGCTGGGAGGATGGAGAGTCATATATGCTGTGATAAACGGTAAGATCATAGTCATAACGACGATCCTTGCAGGATCAAGGGGTGACATTTATAAAAAGCAAAGGGCATCAGATAAATGAAATACACAGAATTCAAGGTATATGGCTCCAGCGCAGGACTGGAGCTTGTAACAGCGATCATGATGGAGCACGGGATCGACTACATCTCCATCGATGATCCTGAGGATTTCCAGGACATATTGAACAAGAAACATGAATACGGATGGGATTACATCGATGATGAACTGAAGGAGAACCTGGACAGAGAACCGACGCTCTCCGTCTTCTTTGGGGAAGAAGATGACCTGTCCATCATCGGGAAGCTCACCATGGACATCGAAGGCCTGAGAGCGGACATCGAGGCGGGCCTCTACGGCGACGGATTCGACGCCGGCAGCCTCCGTATCGAGACCTCCGTATCCGACGACAGCGAATGGAAGGACAAGTGGAAAGAATTCTTCCACCCGACGAAGATCACGGAGCATCTCGTGGTGAAACCGAGCTGGGAAGCGTATGAGCCGGAGGACGATGACCTGGTGATCGAGATCGACCCGGGGATGGCTTTTGGCACCGGAACACATGAGACGACATCCCTTTGCATGAAGCTGATGGAGAAGTACATGAAGAAGGAGTACAAAGTCCTGGACGTGGGCTGCGGCTCCGGCATCCTCAGCATCGCGGCGTCGCTTCTCGGCGCGCAGGATGTTCTCGGCATCGAGATCGATGAGGGAGCCGTGGAAGTGGCAAAGGAGAACGTACAGCTAAACGGCTGCGCAGACAATGTAAAGGTGGTGCAGGGCGATCTCACGAAGGGCGTCGATTACAAGGCGGACATCATCGTGGCCAATCTTATGGCGGATCTGGTGATGATGCTGGCGGGCTCTGCGCTGGCTCATATGGAGGAGGATGGCGTCTTCATTTCCTCCGGGATCCTCACGGATAAGGAGGAGACGGTCCGCAGGGCCATAGAAGAAGCAGGGTTCGAGATCCTGGAGATCGCAGAGGACGGCGAGTGGTGC
>CAMOWO010000128.1 GCA_946628525.1 uncultured Bacillota bacterium
TGCGTTCCGGCTTGTCTATATGCTTTCTCTCCACCAGCTGCCCATTCTGGATTACGTTGACGGTGATGCCCGGGTCCACGTAGCCGATGGCATCCAGATTCACGTCGATGAGACGATCCACTTTGATGATATCTTTGCGGCCCATCTTCGGGCTCTGGGCGTTTTTGATCAGCGCCACTTCACAGTCCAGCGCATCGAGGCCCAGGATGCTGTAGAGTTCCATGCCTCTTCCCGCCGTGATATGGTCCAAAACCAGTCCGTTTTCGATTGCACCTATGATCATCTATTCCACCTCCAGAAGCTTCAGGATGAGGGCCATCCTGATGAATTTACCGTTCTTCACCTGATCGAAGTACTTCGCCCTTGGATCTGAGTCCACGCTGACAGAGATCTCATTTACTCTTGGCAGCGGATGAAGGATCGCCATATCCTCCGGCGCATTCTCCAGTTTGTCAGGTGTGAGGATGTAACTGTCTTTCAGTCTGATATAGTCCTGTTCGTTGAAGAAACGTTCTCTCTGGACCCTTGTCATATAAAGGATGTCCAGCTGCGGCATAGCAGCCTCGAGGTCTGTAGTCTCTTCGTAGTCGATGTCGTGGCCTTCCAGCAGATTATACCTCAGGTATTCCGGGATCTTCAGTTCCTCCGGAGAGATGAGGACGAACTTGATCCCTTCGTATCTGGACATGGCATTCATCAAAGAATGCACGGTACGTCCGAACTTCAGGTCGCCGCAAAATCCGATGGTCAGGTTATCGAAGTGCCCTTTCACCCTGTTGATGGTGAGAAGGTCTGTCAGCGTCTGGGTCGGATGGTTGTGGCCGCCGTCTCCTGCGTTGATCACCGGCACATCGGATCTGAGGGACGCCACCATGGGAGCACCTTCCTTCGGATGCCGCATGGCGATGATGTCCGCATATGCTCCCACCGTCTTGATGGTATCGGCGACGCTCTCTCCTTTTGATGCGGAGCTGCTCTGGGCCTCGCTGAATCCCAGCACGTTTCCGCCCAGCTCGTACATGGCAGCCTCGAAGCTCAGCCTCGTCCTCGTGGAAGGCTCGAAGAACAGAGTAGCCAGTTTCTTTCTTTTGCATTTCTCTGCGTATTTGTCAGGATCTGCGATGATGTCGTTTGCCACATCCACCAGCTGCTGTATCTCATCCGTCGTAAGATCCATGATATCGATAAGATGTCTCATTTTCTCTCCTTATTTCATCCAGCTCTCATCCGACGGATCGTCTCTGAAAGCAAGCAGTTTCGCAACGTCTTCTTCTTTGATGTAGCCTGTTTCAGCTGCCACCTGGGTGATGGTGTCGAGGTCTGTCAGGCTCGTGTTCTCCACTTCAGCCTCTGCCAGGCGGTCCAGGCCCTTCTTCATCCCGTAGGTGAAGATGCTCACGATGCCCAGCACCTCTGCGCCCGCCTCCCGAAGGGCCTTCACTACTTCAATGGCGCTGCCGGCGGTGGAAATGAGATCTTCGATGACGACCACCTTCTGTCCCGGAAGGAGCCTTCCTTCAATGCGATTGTTCCTGCCGTGATCCTTTGCGCCGGATCGGACGTATCCCATCGGCATGCCCAGGATGTGACCTGCGATGGCGGCATGAGCGATGCCCGCGGTGCTGGTGCCCATCAGGACCTCAGCTTCCGGATACTTTGCCTTCACCGTCTCTGCGATGGCGTTCTCCACCAGGTCCCTTGCATCCGGAGCCGTGAGGATCAGCCTGTTGTCGCAGTAGATCGGGCTCTTGATGCCGCTGGCCCATGTGAATGGTTCTTCCGGACGAAGGAACACCGCTTCGATCTTCAGTAATGCTTCTGCTACTTTTCTCTTCATTGATATCTCCTTATCCTACGAATTCCTCGATACATTTTCTGTACGCTGCCAGCGGATCTGCGGCAGCCGTAATGCTTCTTCCCACGACGATGTAGTCAGAGCCAAGTTCCTTTGCCTTCTGCGGTGTCGTGACTCTGGCCTGGTCGCCTTTATTGTCATCTGCAAACCGGACACCCGGCGTGACCGTCAGGAAGTCCTTCCCGCAAAGTTCATGCACGTCACTGGCTTCCAGCGGCGAACATACGACGCCGTCGAGCCCTGCCTTCTTCGTATTCATGGCGTAGTGGCTCACCACGTCCTTGATGTCTTCATGGATCAGCAGATCCTCTTCCATCCGCTGCTGATCGGTGGATGTGAGCTGCGTCACGGCGATGAGAAGCGGCCGCGTGCCGTCTTCTCTAGTAAGACCTTCTAACGCTGCCTCCATCATCTTGATGGTTCCCCCTGCGTGGACGTTGCACATATCCACGTCCATCCTGCTGAGGACCTTCATAGTCTTGTTTACCGTATTAGGAATATCGTGAAGCTTCAGATCCAGGAACACTTTGTGGCCTCTGGCCTTCAGTTCCCTGACGATCTGCGGTCCTTCCGCATAGTAAAGTTCCATTCCGATCTTCACAAAGGGCCTGTCCTCTCCGAACCTGTCCAGAAACGCGAGAGTTTCTTCCGCCGAAGAAAAATCGCAGGCTATGATCACATCTTTTCCCATCAGTGCGCACCTCCTATGATATCGCTCAGTTTATCGATTCCCAGATTCCCCATGATCTCCGGGATTTCTTCTATGATCTTCTTACATGCAAAAGGGTCTGCGAGATTCGCGGCTCCCACTTGTAC
>CAMOWO010000129.1 GCA_946628525.1 uncultured Bacillota bacterium
GTCACAGCCTGGTTTCTCTCATATGCAAAGGGACTGTCACTTAATGCAACAGCCCGTTTCTGTCTTTTATGGAAGTCTGTGAAAGTCCGGCTTGCGCTCTTTGAAGGTGCAGTAGTACTTGAATCCCAAAGATTTCGCGAATTCCACCGCGTCGCCAAAGTGGTCCTGATAGTAGGCAGGATCGTGTGCGTCGGAGCCGAAGGTGACGGCTTCTCCGCCCAGCTCGAGGTAGCGCCGGAGGACGGACTCGCGAGGCATCCACGTGCCGGTGCCGTATTTGAAACTGGAGGTGTTGATCTCCAAAATCTTGCCGTCTCCCACCAGCAGCTTCAGGATCTCGTCGATGAGATCGGTGACGGGACCGTAGTCGTAGAGCTTGCCGATGTATCTGTCGATGATGCTGAAGTGCCCCATGATGTCGAAGTTGCGGTACTCGCTGAGGCATTCATACACGTACTTGTAGAAATCCTCCAGTTCGTAAGGACCGTCGGAGGATGCGAAGTCGTATCGGTAGAGGTCGTCTTTGCGGTTGCAGTGGAAGGAGCCGATGACCACATCGTAGTCGTAGGAAGAGACGTAGTGGTCGGCCTCATCGAGGAAGCCCGCCCAGATCCCCATCTCGATGCCTTTGCGGATATCCAGGACGCCTTCATACTTTTCGCGGGCGGCGTCTATAGCCGCATGGTATGCAGGGAAATCAAGACGGAAGGGGAATTCCGGATCGGGATATCCCGGGTCGTGGTGATCGGTCACCGCAAGTGTCTTGACGCCGGCCGCGATCGCTCCGGAGAGCATCTCTTCCAAAGGGAAGTCGCAGTCGTCACTGAAACCGGTATGTGTATGAAAATCGCAATCTATAATACATTTCGTCATTGCTGATCTATCTCCTCTTCAAAGTCGTTTTCGTCGTAATTGCCATCGCTCAGGGTGAATACCGGGCTCACGGCCGTTTCGTCTACCTTGGTAAGTCCCAGTTCGAACCAGAAGGTGGTCCCCTGGCCGAGGGTGCTGTTCACACCGTATTCCGCCTTGTGGAGCACCAGGATCTCCTTGACGATCGACAGACCGATGCCGGAGCCTTCCGTGGTGCGCACCATGTTGGAACTGGCCTTGTAGTATCTTTCCCAGACATGCTCCAGCTCGTCTTTGGCGATGCCGATGCCGTGATCTTCAACGCTGCAGACGACGCTGCTGCGCCCACCCTTTGCGAGGGTGACGTTGATCTCCCGGTCATCTCCGCAGAATTTCAGGGCGTTGGTGATGAGGTTGGTGATCACCTGCTTGATGCGCTCCTCGTCTGCCATAACGTAGAATTCCGAAGGGCATTCGAGGTTTATATGATAGCCTTCTTCCGTGCGGATCCTGTAGGTGCTGACGATGGAACGAGTCACCTCCGAAAGGTTGAACTCTTTCATTTCCAGCGTCATCTTGCCGGACTGCATCCGGGACACGGTGAGAAGGTCATCCACGAGATTGTTGAGCCTGTCGGCCTCGTCGATGATGACTTTGAGGTGCTCCTGACGTTTGACAGGATTGTCGCCGGACAGATCCCGGATCATCTCCGCGTAGGATTTGATCATCGTCAGCGGTGTGCGAAGATCGTGGGAAACGTTGGCCACGAGATCCTTTTGGATGACATCCGTTTTCTCCAGCTCTATGGACGTCCGGGTCAGGGTGTCTGCCAGGTTGTTGATCTCGGTGTAGTGGCCGCCCTTGAAGACGATGCCGTATTCTCCCTCTGCCAGACGGTCCGCGGAGGCTGCGATATCTCGTATCGGCCGCGTGATCCTCGAGGATAGATAGAAGGATACGATGCACGCCATGATCAGCGCGATCAGCGTTATGTAGATCAGCTGGTTTCGCAGGATGTTGATGGTGGACTTCACCGGCCAGAGCGGCGAGAAGAGATAGATCTTGAACTGCTCTTTGCCGCCGGAGATGAGAAGGTCTGAGTAGACCAGGACTTCCTTCGTGTTGTCCACGCCCTTGATCCGGATCATCACGCCCCCGTCAGGAGACTGGAGGCGGTACCTTTCGATGCTGTCGATCTGCTGGAAATAGTACCCTTCGCCGGCTACTTCTTCTGCGGGCTGAAAGGATGTGATCTCGCCTGTGGTGCTCACAAGGTAGATGTACAGATCGTTCGTCTTGGCGATGCTGCTGACTTTGCGTTTGAACTTGTTGGTATCGTAGCTTACGTAGGCTTCGTTGACATCCTGAACGGTGGACTTCGTCTGCTGGATCTTCATGCCTTCGTAGAAGTTGTTCAGGAAGATCACCTGAAGACCCCAGAGGACCACCATGATCAACGCAGTGAACAGGACGAAATAGAGCCACGTCTTGAACTTGATACTGTGAATGTCAGGTTTATGCTTCAAACTTGTAACCTACCCCTCTCAGAGTGACGATATAATCACGGTATTTCCCAAGGTTGTTCCTGAGATTCTTGATGTGCGTATCTATCGTTCTGTCATCTCCAAAGAAGTCGTAGCCCCAGATGTCTGAAAGGAGCTTGTCTCTCGAAAGTGCGATGTTCCTGTTCTCGACGAGGTAGAAGAGGAGATCGTATTCCTTCGGAGTCAGATCCACTTTCTCGCCGTCGACGGTGACGGTTCTTGCCGGGATGTTGATCTCCAGCCCGTCAAACGTCATGACGC
>CAMOWO010000130.1 GCA_946628525.1 uncultured Bacillota bacterium
CCATGATGGCCAGCGGTCTCAGGTTGATGCCGTATCCGATCTCCAGCATGTCGAAGTTGTTGTAGTTGATGTTGATCCTGATGACGTTGGCGATGCATGCCCAGTTGCCTTTGGCTGCACCCATCCAGAGCACGTCGTGGTTGCCCCACTGGAAGTCCACATCGTGATAGTTGATGAGGAACTCCATGACCTTGTCGGAGTGTGCTCCCCTGTCCCAGATATCGCCCAGGATGTGGAGTCTGTCCACGGCCAGGGAACTGATGGTTTCTGCCAGCTCCGTGATGAAGTCCTCTGCGATCTCGCACTCTACGATGGTATTTACGATCTGGCCGTAGTAGTTGCCTTTGTTCTCCTCATCGTCCGTGTGCAGCAGCTCGTCGATGATGTAGGCGTACTCTTTTGGCAGTCTCTTTCTTACCCTTGAACGAGTGTATTTTGACGAGACATTTTTGCAAATCATGATCAGTCGGATGATGTTGATCTTACACCACTGCTCGAAATCCTCCTCGGATTCCTTTCGTCTCTTGATCTCGGCCTCGGCATTGTATACGAGGGATGCCAGCTGGTCGCGCTCCGGTCTTGAGAGCTCGTCGCCGAACATTTCCTCGATCTTGGCTCTGATGACGCCGGAAGCACTCTTGATCATGTGGACGAATGCGTCGTTTTCTCCGTGGATATCACTGAGAAAGTATTCTGTGCCCTTCGGAAGAGATAGAATAGCAGAGAGGTTCACGATCTCTTCTGTTGCTGCTTTTACTGTCGGGTACTTTTTTGCAAGGTGTCTGAGAAGATTCTTATCTACCATCATTGTCCTCCTTCAGTTCGTTAAGATCGAACGGTGTACCCTGATATACATAGTAGTTGAGCCAGTTGGCAAACAAAAGGTTCGCATGGCTCCTCCACCTGAACATGATCTCGTCATTCGGGTCATCGTTCCTGAAATAATTTGCAGGTACCTTCGTATCCATGCCGGCATTCCTGTCTCTGAAATACTCAGCTGCAAGGGTCCCTTTATCATATTCATGGTGTCCCATGATAAATATCTGTCTGCCGTTTTCGGTAGAAATTATATTCGGTCCGGCAACCAAAGAGTCCACGAGGATCCTCAGTTCCGGGCGTTCTTCTATGTCTTGTCTTCTCACTTCCGTATGCCGCGAATGCGGAGCATAGTAATACTCATCGAAGCCCCTGACGAGAGGGTTCTTCGGTCTTACCACGCGGTGCTCGAAAACACCGAACATCTTCTCCTCAAGATCGTACTTATCGATGCCGTAATGGTAGTAGAGGCTGGCCTGGGCGCCCCAGCACAGATACATGCTGCTGTAGACGTGGGTCTTGGCGAACTCGAAGATCTCGCAGATCTCCTTCCAGTAATCCACCTGCTCGAAAGGCATGCGCTCCACCGGTGCTCCCGTGAGGATCATGCCGTCGAAGGACTCGTTCTTGATCTGATCCAGCGTCTTATAAAAAGTGTCCATGTGCTCCTGGGAGATGTGCGTCGATTCATGAGAGCTCATGGTGACGAGGGTCATCTCCACCTGGAGCGGCGAGTTGGCCAGGACTCTGGCAAGCTGCGTCTCTGTAGCGATCTTTGTCGGCATGAGGTTGACGATGACGATCTTCAGAGGCCTGATCTCCTGGTTCGTCGCTCTGTCAACGTCCATGGTGAATATATTTTCGTTCTGCAGTGTCTCTGCTGCAGGAAGCTTGTTCGGTATTATCAGAGGCATATGTTATAACTCCTTCTTATTTCGTAACAGAGGCAAGGTACTCTTCCTGCCCTTCTTTATAGAGGTTTCCGCCCACCGGGTCGAGCACCACGGTCACCGGAAAATCTTCCACGTACAGTTTTCTCACGGCTTCCGCTCCGAGATCATCAAAGGCGATGACTTCGGCGCTTCTGACGCAGCCGGCCATGAGCGCGGCGGCTCCGCCTATGGCGGCAAAGTATACGGCGCCGTTTCGCGTGACGGCATCCATGACCTCATCGGATCGTTGTCCTTTGCCGATCATGCCCAGCTGACCCAGATCGAGAAGTTTCGGCGCGTAGGCGTCCATCCTGTAGCTCGTGGTAGGTCCCGCAGATCCGATGGGATGTCCCGGTTTGGCCGGGGTCGGTCCCACGTAGTAAATGATGGAGTCTTCGATCTCAAAAGGCGTCTTCTCTCCCCTGTCGATCATCTCCACGATCCTCTTGTGGGCCGCATCTCTTGCGGTGAAGATCGTTCCGGTCAGGAGCACGCTGTCCCCTGCTCTGAGATCTTTTATCTTATCCTTCGTGAAAGGCTCTGTGATTCTGATAGCCATGGCAACCTCCTTATAAAACGACGGTCTTATGCCTGCTCACATGGCAGTTTACATTAACGGCCACAGGAAGTCCTGCTATATGTGTCGGCGCAGTGATAATGTTCACTGCCAGAGCCGTAGTACGCCCTCCAAAGCCCTGAGGTCCGATTCCAAGGGCGTTTATGCGTTCCAAGAGTTCCTGTTCCATTTCGTCATAAAAAGGATCCTCATTCGGCTTGTCCAGCGGTTTGAGAAGAGCCTTCTTGGCCATCAGTGCCGCTTTGTCAAATGTACCGCCGATCCCTACGCCCAGTACGATCGGAGGACAAGGATTGGCTCCCGCCAGTTTCGCCGTTTCC
>CAMOWO010000131.1 GCA_946628525.1 uncultured Bacillota bacterium
TATCCAGCTCTTCCCGGAGCATGTCAGGCGTGATTCGGAACGTGTGCTCCGGATCTTCAGCCACTTTGACGGCTGCTGCCCTGCAAAGGGTGTCCATGCGCTTTCTGAGACCACGCACGCCGGCCTCACGAGTGTAGTCGGATATGATGGCTTCCAGCGTTTCCTGAGGAACATCCAGGGATCCTTCCGGAAGACCCATGGCCTCCATGGACTTCGGCAGCAGATGCTCCGTGGCGATGTGAAGCTTTTCGTCCGGGGTGTATCCGCTGAAGTCGATGACTTCCATCCTGTCCAGAAGCGGAGCCGGGATGGTGTCTGTCGTGTTGGCCGTGCAGAGGAACATCACGTCCGAAAGATCGTACGGAACGTTCATATAGTGATCGGTGAAAGTGTTGTTCTGCTCAGGATCCAGCACTTCCAGCAGTGCGCTGGCCGGGTCACCGTTATAGGATGCGTAGAGTTTATCGATCTCGTCCAGCACCATGACAGGATTCGACACGCCGCTCTTGTGGATGGCGTCCATGATCCTGCCCGGCATCGCGCCGATATACGTCCTGCGGTGACCGCGGATATCGGCTTCGTCTCTGACGCCGCCAAGGCTTACGCGAACGTACTCTCTTCCGAGAGCCCTTGCGACGCTGCGCCCGATGCTCGTCTTACCTGTGCCGGGAGCACCGACCAGGAGCAGGATCGAACCTTGCTGCTGTTTCTTCAGGTTCATGACAGCGATCTGCTGGAGCATGCGCTGCTTCACCTTCTTCATGCCGTAGTGATCCTCGTCCAGGATGCGTCTTGCTTCCGTGAGGTCGATGAATTTCGCTTCTTCCTTCTTCCAGCTGAGACCGGTGATGAAGTCCAGGTAGTCGTAGAGCATGCCCGTCTCAGGACTCTGCTTGTTCTCCTGCTTGAGCCTGTTCAGCACCTTCATGGCTTCCTTCTCGGCCGTTTCGTTCATGCCGGAATCTTTGATCTTTTCCTCGAAACGCTGCACGTCGGAGACGTTCTCCGGATGCATCTCATCCAGCTCTTTCTGGAGATACTCCATCTGCTTGCGGATCGCGGATTCTTTGTATATGTTCTGATACTCTTCCCGCTGGGAGGCGTTGGCCTCGCTGGTGACTCTCGTCACTTCCAGGAACTCATAGAGCATCTTTTCAAGCAAAGCGGTGCGCGCCGAAATGCTGTCTTCCGAGATGATCTGGTAAATCTCTTCATTGGACGGTTTCATCCAGTAGCCCAGAAGGCCTGCGATGGTGCCGATGGAATCCACTCGCTCGATGAGGGCCTTGAACCAGTCGGCGATCTCGAAGTTCTCTGCCACCTTCAGGACTTCACTGCGAAGTGCCTGGAGTTTCTCATAGGAAGTCTGCTCATCCATGTCCAGCTCGTCGGGACGGCGTGAGATGGTCAGGGAGATGCTGCCGTCAGGGTCGAAGCCGATCATGTCGAGGTTGACTCTGTTCAGCGTCTTGACGCAGATATATCCGTAGGGGCTGATCTCCTTGACGATGCCGCTGACCCCGATCGGGTAGAAGCTGTCTTCCGTCCACTCGTCGCGAGGCGCGTCACTTTTTTGGACGAGGAGGACCACCTTCTCGTTCAGAACGACTTTGCCCTTCGTGAGGTTGCGGAATTCGTCCATCTGAAAATATATCTCGGAATGGGGTGCGACCATTTTGTTATATACAGGTACTGCTAACATATTACCTCCTTTTGTTAGCAATCAAACGTGCTGAGTGCTAACGCGATGTTAAAAATAAATGCAACGATCCGTGAAGAATGTTACAATGAAACAATGTTATAAAAGTATTGACTAAACTTGGACATTTGTCTATGATTTTCTTGATAATAATACGAAAGTGGACAAGTGTCAAGGTTTTTTGGCATATTTATTTTAGAAAAAGCAGGGGAAGGTTATGTATTGCGGGAACAACAAGACGGCACTGGCCTCACAGAAGCAGATCGCGGATGTTTTTATCGAGCTGCTGCGAAGTGAGCCGTACCCATCCATCAGCATAAGCGCTATATGCAAGGCGGCGGGAGTATCAAGACAGACCTTTTATTCGATCTTCGAGTCGAAGGAGAACATCATTATATATGAGCTCAATGAACGCCATCTTTTCACGCCGGGCAAGGAATGCTGCAGCGAGACCATGTCCCTGGAAGAACTGAGCCGGGAGTACAGCTCCTATATGATCGACAAGCGTGATTTCCTGGATCTTCTGGTGCGAAATGACGTGATCTACCTGATGCACGACTGCCTGTACAAGTCCTTCATGACCTGCAGCCAGTTCACTCCGGGCTCCAGCGAGGATTCCAGGGCGTTCACCGCAGAGTTTTATGCGGGCGGCCTTACGGGGATCGCCAAGACCTACGTGCAGCAGGGCGGCGTGATGACAGAAGATCAGCTGGGGGAAGTGATCTATCGTCTTTTCAGTGGTCAGATGATGGGATAGGAAGCCAATGGGAAGCGATAAGAAACAGATAAAGATCGCCACCCTTGCGGTGGCTGTCATAGCAACATCCGTCTGCCTGAGGGCGCCGATAACAGGCGTGGGGGCACTGACCGCAATGATCCGGGAAGATCTGACCCTGAGCGGCGGGCAGGCCGGGA
>CAMOWO010000132.1 GCA_946628525.1 uncultured Bacillota bacterium
TCGGCTGCCGCCGGCTTTGCTTCTGTGGCTGCCGGTGTCTCTGCGGCAACTGCCGCTTCGGCTGCCGGCTTTGTCTCTTCCGGCGCCTTCTCAGCCTTTGGGGCTTCCGGTGCTGCCGGAGCCTTCTCCGCCTTTGGAGCCGCCGGTTTCGGTGCCGCTGTTGTTTCGGCTGCCGGCTTTGCTTCGGCTGCTGCCGGTTTCGCTTCGGCTGCTGCAGGTTTTGCATCTGCTGCTGCCGCCGGTTTCGGTGCCGCCGGTTTTGCAGCCGGTTTCTTCTTGCCTTCATATTTCACGATGGCCTTTTTGATATCTCCGTCGAAGACCATCTTTCCTTTTTTCATCACGATGCCGCGATTGCAGAACTGCTTCGCCGTGCTTACGGAGTGGGTCACGAAGAGGAGGGTGACGCCCTCATCTGCGATGAGCCCCTTCACCTTTGCGAGGCACTTCTCTCGGAATGCCGCGTCTCCTACACTCAGTGCTTCGTCTACGATGAGGATCTCCGGGCTGATGTTCACGGACACCGCGAAGCCCAGCCTTGCCTTCATACCACTGGAGTAGGATCTGACAGGCTGGTCGATGTACTCATCGACTTCCGCGAACTCCACGATGGTCTCCTCGATGCTGCGGATCTCATCGTTATTGAGGCCGCAAAGCTGCCCCTTCAGGTAGATGTTCTCTCTTCCCGTCAGTTCCGGGTCGAATCCCGACGTCAGTTCCAGAAGAGCGCTGACTCTTCCGTTCACTTTGATCTCACCTTCGGTGGGATACGTTACGCCTGTGATCATCTTCAGGACCGTCGACTTACCGGCTCCGTTCTTGCCGAATATGGCAACGGCTTCGCCTCTGTGGATGTCGAAGCTCACGTCGTTTACGGCCAGCTTTTCTTTGTACGGGACCCTCTTCGAGAAGATCGCCATAAATCGCTTCTTGTCGTTCTTGTATAACTTGTATCGCTTGATCACGTTCTTAAAGCTTATTACGATTTCGTCTTTCGCCATTACTATCTCCTTAACCGGTCCTACAGGACATCAGGTATTTCTTTGATCAGTTTCTTATATGCCCATATCGCCAGCGCCACCATCACGATGGTCATGGCCAGGAAGATCACCAGCTGTGCAGGCTCTTCCCAGAACCAGACTTTGTAGATGAAGCAGTTACGATACCCTGTCGCAAGGTATGTTACAGGATTGAAGTAGAGCACTGTCTGGAGCCAGTCGATATCGATCTTGTTCACGTCCCACATGATGCCGGACATCCAGAACACCGGCGTACCGATGGCCTTGATGAGATTGATGAAGTCTTTGCTCATGGCGCCGAGCATGGAAGCGAAGAGCCCCCAGGCCGTCCAGAAGATGAGCATCAGTCCCATGTAGAAGAACACCTGCACCCAGTAGAGGTCCGGGAAGTGTCCCGTGGCGATGAATATGATGCAGACGATCACCATCAGACAGATGTGGATGGCCAGCTTGGCCAGTGCCGTGAATGTCGGGATGGTGGATACCGGGAACTTCATCTTCGTGACGAGGAACTTGTACTTCCTCACGGCGTTCGCTCCCTGCTGGAGCATATCGCTCATGTAGAACCATGCCATGAATCCCGGGATCATCCACAATGCGAATGGATATCCGTTGACGGTGCCGCCGCTTCTCAGGCCGTATGTGAAGGCCCACCAGAATACGGCGATGGTCATGACCGGTTTGACGATGGCCCAGGCCCAGCCCAGTGCTGCGCCGCTGTATGTTTTGATGATATCGGCCTTGGCAAGGAGAAGCACCTGACCTCTCCACTCGATATGCTCGCCGATGATCTTACCGATTGTACTCACTCTTGTTTCCTCACTTACTTCTGCAAAATGCTGTCACTGCGTCGATGACTTTCTCCAGATCTTCTTCCTCCATGCCGTAATACATCGGCAGTCTGGCAAGTCTCTCGCTTTCTTTTGTCGTATATCTGTCTTCTCCTGAGAACCGTCCCAGTTTCATGCCGGCCTTCGAAGAATGAAGCGGCACGTAGTGGAACACGCTGGCCACTTCGCGCTCTTTGAGGTAGGAGATGAATCTCGTCCTCTCCTCCAGATCTGCCAGCTTGACGTAGAACATGTGGGCGTTGTGCCGGCACTCCTGCGGGATCACCGGAAGCTCGATCAGGCCTTCCTCTGCAAGGCCCCGGAAGGCTTCGTAGTAGGCGTCCCACGTCCTGAGCCTGTTCTCGTTGATCATGTCTGCCTCCATAAGCTGCCCGTGCAGGTACGCCGCATTGAGCTCGCTCGGAAGATAGGATGAGCCGATCTCCACCCATGAGTACTTGTCCACCTGACCTCTCAGGAAGCGGCTTCTGTCCGTGCCCTTCTCCCTGACGATCTCGGCTTTCTCCTTCAGGGCTTCATCCCGTATCAGGATGGCGCCTCCCTCGCCCATACTGTAGTTCTTCGTCTCGTGGAAACTGTAGCATCCCAAATCTCCGATGCCCCCCAGCATCCTGTCCTTATAAAAAGCGTTGACGCCCTGTGCCGCATCTTCCACCACCTTGAGACCGTGCTCCCGGGCGATGGCCATGATGGTGTCCATCTCGCAGCCGACGCCGG